>NZ_CM007203.1 GCF_001746425.1 Streptomyces subrutilus
CCGGCAGGCCGTCAGCCAGGACCTGATCGACGGATCGTGGGGGAGCTACAGCTGGCCGACGACGCGGTGACCGCCGCGAAGGTCGCCGTGGGGGCGATCAACTCGCAGGCCTTGGCCGCGGCCGCCGTGACCGCGGAAAAGCTGGGCGCCGCAGCAGTAGAGGCGGGGAAGATCGCGGCCGGCGCCGTTACGAAGGACGCCCCTTGCGTCGGCTCGGTCACCGCCGGGGCCATCGTCGCCAACGCCGTTACGGCCGCCGCCCTGGCCGCCGGGTCGGTCACGGCCGCCGCGATCTCGGCGGGCTCGGTTACCGCCGGAGCGCTGGCCGCCGGCTCGGTCACCGCGGAGAAGCTCGTCGTGGGAGCCGTACAGGCGGGCGCCCTCGCGGTAGACGCCGTCACTGCGGGCAAGATCGCCGCCGACGCAGTGACCGCGCGGGAGATTCAGGCGCTCTCCATCACCGCGGCGCACCTGGCCGTCAACTCGGTCACGGCCACCGCGATCCAGGCCGGGATCATCGACGCCACGCACATCAAGGCGGGCGCGATCACCGCGGACAAGATCGGGATCGGAACGACCGGCAACGTGATCCCCGACCCCTCGTTCGAGGGCGCGATCACCGCCGTCCGGGTGCAGGCTGCCGGAGCGCACTGGTCCATCGTGACCAGCGGCCACGACTCCCCGAAGGCACTCCAGGTCTCGGCCACCTCCGCCACCCCGGCCACCCGTTTGCTCACCCTGACGACCGTGCCCGTCCTGCCCGGCGAGGCCTACTACCTCTCCTTCGACTACCTCGCCTCAGCCAACTGGGCGGGCAACAGCATCCGCTTCTACGCGGCCTGGGAGGACAGCGCCGGAACCCCCCTCTCCTGGGGCACCGTTCTCGTCGACACCCCCACCCGCGGTACCTGGAGCCGCGCCGCCGGACAACACCAGGTCCCTGCTGGCGCGGTCCGCGCCCGATTCGTCGTCGAGACCTACCAGTCCACCGCCGGGACGGTCGCCTTCGACAACGTCGAGGTCCGGCCAGTCATCGGCGCGCGCGGCTCCGGCCCGCGGGCCGAGCTGTCCCCCGCTGGTCTGCGGCTGTACGACGGAGGCGGAGACGAGACCGTCTCCCTGGTCAGCGGGAACCGCAACTTCCTCACACTGACGACGGACGGGGTGCCGGTCGCCACCATCGACGACCGAGGTAATGGCAACTTCTCAAACCTGGCCGTGGCCGGAACCCTGACGATCGGCGGGGACCCCCTCGAGAGCGTCATGACCTACGCACCGCGCGGCATCGTCGCCTACGGCCGCCAGACCGCCGCCGTCACCGGCGGCGCCTCCGAGTACGGCTTCGTCGAGCTCGCTTTCCAGGCCGACCCCAGCCGCATGTACCGACTGGTCTTGGATTGCTTCGTCACCGCCTCCACTGAGGGCGGCGAAGTCCAGGTGAGCTTCCGTGACGGTGGCACCTCCACCCCCAGCGTCAACAGTTCCATCCTGCAGACCAGAGTCTTCGCCCTTGCGGGAAACGCCTACCGGCCCGTCCGCGTTGAGCTCGTCCGGTCCGGTGCTGACTTCGGCGCAGGCCTCCACCGGATCCTTTCCACCTTCCACGCGCAATGGGCCCCGCCCGGTACCACCGTCACCCTGTTCGGCCGCGAAGACCTCCCCGGGATCATGTACGTCGAGGACATCGGCCCGGCGATCCCAGACACCGGGGTCTACAACACCGGGGGTGGCACAGTCACCCCGCCCCGCCAGACCATCACCAGGTACTACGGGGCCGCCTGGTCCGGCTCCTACGCCAACCGCTCCGGCTACAACAGCTTCTACGGCAACAAAATGATGCAGGGGTACTACTCCGGCACCAACGGCCTGCAGGCCTCCCTCGTCGGCTTCAACCTGGGCAGCGACCTGGCCGGCGCCGAGATCAACGAGGTCGCCGTCTACCTGTACTTCGATCACTGGTACTCCGCCTCCGGCGGCACAGCCGTCATCCGCGCCCACGGCCACAGCGGCCGCCCCGGCAGTTTCAGCTCCGACTCCGACTCTGTGAGCGAAGGCTTCGGCCGCAACGAGGGCAAGTGGGTCGACATCTCCGCGATCTTCGACAGCACCAGCTGGCGCGGCATCGCGCTCGACCCCAACAACACCAGCAGCCAGTACTACGGCCGCGCCCGCGGCGCCGGCGAGGACTACGCCCCTCAGCTCCGCGTCACCTTCACCAAGTAGAGAGGACATCCCCATGCCTGCATCCACGCTCCTGCAAGAGCACGAACTCGTCCGCAACGTTGCCTTCGGCGCGCGCGTCCGCACCGCGATCACGCGCGTGGCCCGAGAGGTCCTGGCCGAGGATCCGGCCACGCCAGGCAATCCCCTCCGCGTCGCCCTGGCCCGCGGCACCCTCAGCCCTGGGGACTACACGACTCCGGGGCGGGCCGGGGTCATCGCCGCCGACCCCGCCATCTCCGCGGCCGCCGCAGCCAGCCCCACGCCCGACGATCCGCAGGAAGCCCAGAAGGCCATCACAGACGAGCAGATCCTGACCGCCGTCCGCGCGGCCTGGAACACCATGGCCGGCCTCTCCACGTACGACCTCGCGCACCAGCCCCAGTAGGCCAGCCCGCGACGCAAGCCGCCTGGTTCTCCACCATGCGCAGTGCGGGGGCCGCGGCCTGCGGGCCCGGCTCCCGCGCACCCACCGACCACCGAAACCGACGAGGAGGCGCCCGTGAACTGGCTCCTGTCGCTGGCGCCTGTCCTCACTCCGATCTGCGGCATGATCGGGGTCCTGGGCGGTGCCTGGCTCCTGCACCGCCAAGCCAAGCGAAAGCAGGACAGCGAGGCGAGCTTCGCCGAGTCGCAGTCCTTCATCACCGCCGTAACCACGGTCACCGAAGGGTTCACCGGCCTGCTGGAGCAACAGCGCGCGGCGAACGCCCAGACCCTGGAGCGCGTCACCACCCTCGAAGCCCGGCAGATCGACCTGGAGCGCAAGGTCGAGACCCTCCAAGAGGAACAGCGGCAGTGGCGCCGCTGGAAGGCCGCCGCCGTCGACTACATCCACCAGCTGCGAACCCTCGTGGGGAAGCTCTACCCCGGCCCGCCGCCACCGGCGCCCCGCGAGATCGCCGACGATCTCGGCGACCCGGTGCAGGGAACCTGAACGAGCACGCGACCTAAACCGGCGGCCCGGCGCACAGTCCACCCGACTCGCAACCTGCAGAAGGGCTGGACCATGACAACGCTCGACTCCATCACCGCCGGCGCCCAGGTAGGCGCCCTCCTTCCGCTGCTCACCGCAGTGGTGCAGCGCCCCGCCTGGTCGGCCAAGGTCAAGAAGAAGGTGGCGCTGGTCGTCGCCCTGGTGGCTGGTGTGGCCACCGTGGCGGGCACCGGTGGCTGGGCCCAGTTCCAGCACGGCGGCCTGACCCTGACCACCATCCTCGCCGTGGTGGCCGCCTCTCAGGCGACGTACGACCTCGTGTGGAAGCCCACCACGCTCGCACCGCTGATCGAATCGGTGACCAGCCCGAAGGGGGCGGAGCAGGCCGAATAGCGCCTGCACCACCAACTGGGCACCCCACCAGCGGGTATCATCCGCAAAAGAGGTGGCTGTACCGCTGCACCGTAAGGTGCCGCGACAACTGCGTTGAGAATGTCCCGTTCCTTCGGCCTGGGGCTTGATTGGCAACAGTCAGGTTGGCCTGCGCGGCGGGACATCGAGACCACCGGGTGCGTGCAGAGCACTCGGGGCCGGGGAGCGGATGCTCCTGCGATGATCCGGCACACGCAGTCGTCCGCGCGCGGTACGGCCACCTCGTCTCGTGCCGTGAGGCGCACCAGTGCAGGGGCTCGAGAGCAACGGGCCATGACCCCAGGAGGAGCCCCGGAATGGCCCAAGCGCAGGAGACGGCAGCCGAGATCAAGCGGCTGTCGGACATGGATCCGGAGGCCTTCGCGGCGACGGTCGTGGCCTACGCCACGGGCGGGACGGACCGCCGGACGTCGCGGCCGGTTCAGGGTGCGGCCCTCGCTTCTCCGGTTCTTGTGTCGCGGACCCTGGACGTTCTGGAGAGGGCCAGCCGAGAAACCCGTACCTACCTGCCTCGCGGGGAGGACGAAAGCAAGAAGGCGTACCAGGCTCGTACCGGCCCCTTCCGTGAACAGCTGCGCAGCGCGATGCCAAACCTGCAGGCCGTCGTCGAGGGCTTGGCCGAGGACGAAGCCGACTTCCTCGTACAGCTGGACGACGAGGCCTTCGCCGAGGAGTGGACGACGTTCGTCCTCGACCGTTCCGGTTACGGCCGCGCCGTTCCTCGCCGCGTTCAGGGACTCGCATTTCGGTCACTGAGCGTAGCCCCCCGGGCCGCCGCGCTGTCCCGGAAGATGCTCGAAGAGCCGGCCGCATACCTCCCGGCCGTGGCTGAGGAAGGCCGCAAGGCGCGCGATGCGCGGCTCGAGATGTTTCGGTCCCGCGCCGAATCCGAGATGCGCTTCTTGAGGTACGCCCTCCAGTACGCCGAAGCCCGTCACGGCCGGATGCCGAGCGAACCGAATGTCCGCCTCCAGGCGCTCCGCCTCCTTGGCGAGGCCCATCCCGAAGAGCTGTCGCAACTCATGCACAGGGTCCGGAACGGAGCGCGCGCAGCACGTGATGAGCTCAGGAGGGAACGCCGAGAGGCACGCCGCGCGGCCGCCGCGGAAGTCCAGTAGCAACCCCCCTCCAGACTGCACGGGCGCGCCTTCGGGCGCGCCCTTCGTTGTTTGTCCCGAGCTGCGATCCGCAGCCGATCGGGCGGGGGGCGATCCGCAGCCGGGGCGATCGGGCGGGGGGCGATCCGGCAGGGCGGTCCCGGCCGGGGGCGATCGGCGCGGGGGCGATCGGCGCGGGGGCGATCCGGCAGGGCGGTCCCGGCCGGGGGCGATCGGCGCGGGGGCGATCGGCGCGGGGGCGATCCGTGGGGGCGATCCGGCGGGGCGATCCGCGCGGGGGCGATCCGGCCGGGGGCGATCCGGCTGGGGGCGATCCGGCCGGGGGCGATCGGCGCGGGGGCGATCCGTGGGGGCGGTCCGCGCGGAGGCGATCCGGCTGGGGGCGGTCCGCGCGGGGGCGGTCCGGCCGGGGGCGATCGGCGCGGGGGCGATCCGTGGGGGCGGTCCGCGCGGGGGCGATCCGTGGGGGCGGTCCGCGCGGGGGCGATCCGGCCGGGGGCGATCGGCGCGGGGGCGATCCGGCCGGGGGCGATCCGGCTGGGGGCGATCCGGCCGGGGGCGATCGGCGCGGGGGCGATCCGTGGGGGCGGTCCGCGCGGAGGCGATCCGGCTGGGGGCGGTCCGCGCGGGGGCGGTCCGGCCGGGGGCGATCGGCGCGGGGGCGATCCGTGGGGGCGGTCCGCGCGGAGGCGATCCGGCTGGGGGCGGTCCGCGCGGAGGCGATCCGGCCGGGGGCGGTCCGCGCGGGGGCGGTCCGGCCGGGGGCGATCGGCGCGGGGGCGATCCGTGGGGGCGGTCCGCGCGGGGGCGATCCGTGGGGGCGGTCCGCGCGGAGGCGATCCGGCTGGGGGCGGTCCGCGCGGGGGCGGTCCGGCCGGGGGCGATCGGCGCGGGGGCGATCCGTGGGGGCGGTCCGCGCGGAGGCGATCCGGCTGGGGGCGGTCCGCGCGGAGGCGATCCGGCCGGGGGCGATCGGCGCGGGGGCGGTCCGGCCGGGGGCGATCCGCGGGGGCGATCCGCGGGGGCGATCCGCGGGGGCGATCCGCGGGGGCGATCCGCGGGGGCGATCCGCGGGGGCGATCCGCGGGGGCGATCCGCGGAGGTGACGTGAGGTGATGCGATGCGCCTGGCGGTGCACTCGTGAGGCGCGCTCTGGGCAGTCCCAGAGCGCGTCACCTCACGTCACCTCACGTTGGGCGCGCGCCCTGGTTCAGGTAGGGCGCGAACATCTCGGCGATTCGCAGCTCAGGCACGCGCGCGTTCCGGTAGGAGTCGGCGAGCTCGGTCTGACCTTCCTTCTCCAGGACCTCAATGACGGCCGACCGCTGCTCCTGGAGGAAGTTCCGTAGCTCAGCCATCGGGGCAACGGACTTGGGCCCCAGGTGTTCACCCACGGTGACGAACAGCACGCGAGCCTGAATTACGGCCTCCGCCATCAAGACCTCACGGGCCCTCTCCGCGTCCCGCTGCGCCTTCGTCATGCGGCGGGCGGGAAGGGGCTGCTGCGGGCGGTCCTGCGGTTCCTCGGCGGCGCTGGTGTCCTCGGGCCGCTCGTCCGTCGGCGGTGGCGGATTATCGGGGTCCGGCGGCGGTGGGGCCGCCGCGTCCGGTTCCTCGGGCCTGGCGCCGGCCTGGCCGGGTTCCTCGGCCGTGGGCGTGTGCGGCCCCACCGGCGTGGGGCTGGACGTCACTGCGGAGGGGTGGGACTGATGTCCGGGCTTGGCGTCACGCTTCTCCCTGTTCGAGCCCCCGCTGTCGGACCCGCTGCCGTTGCTGTTCGTCTTCTTCGCCTTGACGATCGCCAGCGAGCGGGTGAGCAGGTCGTCCGCGTTCATGACCCCCAGTGAGGTCTCAGTGCTGACCCTGGCCAGCGTTCGCCTGCCCCACTCCTCCCGGACATCTTCCAGCGCGGCAACGGGGTCGGTCTCGTTCTTGAGGGCTGCACCGATGATGGCCACGGCCTGCTCGCCTGTCAGCCCGGGCGTCGACGGAGCCACCTGCGGCGCGGCGACAGGCGCCTGAGTTGCCGGTTGGGCCGCTTCGGTGCTGCGCCCCAACTCGCTGAGGTACGCGTCGGGGCGCAGTTCATTCGTCGACCGAGTGTCAGCCGCCTCCTGGAACCCGAGGTACCGCAGCAGCTTGTCGATGGAGAAGTCGGTAAGCGGCTGGGTCTCCCCCGGTTTGATCTCCCAGTGCAGAGTCCGGCCGCCGGTCAGGTAGGCCTCGCCGAGCGCGCGGAGTTCGACGGTGGCGTCCACGGCCGAGCTGAGGTTCTTTTCCGCCTTGATCTTCCGCGTGGTGTACCGGGTCGGCTTGTCGTTCTCGTAGGCGGTGACGACTTCCTGGCGGGCGATGAGCAGTGTGGGGCCGGAGTGCCGGCGCAGCAGCCACAGAACCTCGCCCCACCGGTCTTTCGCGTCCTGCCAAAGACCGTGGTCGACGACGGCCGGTTCGTCGATCAGGGACAGGCGTCCTCGGCTGTCCCGTACGCGGCGGGCGGCACGCTCCCGGGCGACCAGGGCCTGTTCGTCGCTCAGGAGGTCCCAGAGGGAGGTGACGTCGTCGAGGACGAGCATGTTCGGCTTGCCGTTCACCGGCGGGCGAGCGATAGCACACCGGATGGCGTCAAGGATCTCCTGGTAGGAGCCGTCATGCGGGACGATCTCGTACCGGGCCCCTTCTATGCGGCCGTAGTAGTCCGCGGCGCCCTGACTGCCGCCGATACCAATCCAGTACGTCATGCCAACGAGGTCGGAGCTGGAGCCCCGGGCCGCCTCGTAGCGCTTGCCTGACTTGTCCGCCCCCGTGATGAGGATGATCGGCGGATTCGGGCGGCCGGTCGGCTTGCGAAAGGTGCGTTCGCGCTGGGGCGCGAGGAGTCCAGGCATGGCGGTGTGTCCTTCTGTTCGGGGCCCCGGGTTGCTCTCCCGGGATGCTGCGCCGCCGAAGGGCTTAACCTCTCCCTAAGCGCGCTGCTGTAATATTTTAGCGCGTTCTAGGGGGTGCTCACTACCTGTCGAGGAGATCCGACACCGGAGTTTCCCCGGCCGGGTCCGCGTCCTCGCGGTGCCGTAGGTACCAGGCATCCAGGTCCGGGGCGCTCTGGGCCCCCTCATCGAGCACGCCGGCGTCAAGCGCCGCCCAGTCCTCCACCGAGTCTTCGTATTCGCCCTGCAGCGTGGCCGCGTCATGTCGGCTCAGGGCCGCGGCCATGGACTCCCACGACGTCCCGGACAGAGCTTCCGCCACGACGGTGTAGTCGACAAGAGCGTTGGCAAGCTGACGTAGGCGCCGCGCGGCGATCAGCCGATCAGCAGGCGTCGCCGGCGTGGCCGAGGCCCCGACGACCTGACGGGCGAGATCGGACAGATCGCGGGCGGCGCGGGCAGCGGTGATCCGGGCCAGGATCTCCGGGGTCATAGTGCGATCCGATCATGCAGGCGGCGGGCACCCCGCTCTCGGGCGCCCGCCGCAAATCGTGCGAGTTGAGGTGTCAGAGTGCCGTACTGGTACCGCTAGTGGTCACGAGGTCCTCGACATTGAACTCTGCGGAGACCTGAATGCCCGTCTCCGCCGCGTACCGGCTGAGCAGGCGGCGGCGGACCTTGCGACCGTTGCCCGGCGTCTGTCCCAGGGCGCGCCCCATGGCTCCGCCGGAAAGAGTGCCACCAGGCGCAAACAGGTCCGTCCGGCCTGCGCGGAGGGCTTCCTTGACCTTGAGGTACAGCTCTTCCTCGGTCATCGGCTGAGACGTCTCGTCGCTGGCCGGCTGGTCAACCTGATCGTCTCCGGCACCCGGTACTTCCGACACGGGCTCCCGTTCGGCGGCCGGCGCAGAGGCAGGCGCCTCGGGTGCGATGGTCGCGGTGACCTGGGCACGCGGAGAGGGAACCGCGGCCGCGAACGCGGAAGCGGGCGTCAAGGAAGGCGGAACCGGCTCGGTGGGCACCGGCTCTGTCGGCACATCAGCGTCCTGAACCGGCTGGACCTCTTCGGTTACCGGGGTGAGCGCGCCGAGCTTGAGGAGCACCCGCTCCCTGGGCGGCGTCTTCCTGCGCCACCACCAGCCGTGTTCCTCCTTCAAGTCGGCGATCACCAGCTGCCGGGCACGCTCCAGCTCCAGGGCCTGCTCGTAGGAGGTGATCTCCCAGAGGATCATGCGCCGCCAGATGAGGAGCGTCGATACGGGGGCCACCAGCCAGCGCGACCGCCGCGTCTTCTCCATCCGCTTGCCGGTCGCCTGCCCGATCCGTACTGCGTAGATGTGCGCCATGATCTCGGCGAACACCACCCACAGCAGCGGCATCGTGCCGTGCGCGATCTTCGCCGTGAGCGTCTGTCCGGCGGAAACGTTCAGCCAGCAGGTCACCGCGGTCAGCGCCCACGGGACGAACCGCACCCAGGCGAGCTGCATGTTCATGCGGATCAGGATGAGGTTCGCCACGGAGAATGCGGGGATGGCGACGTCAACGCCCATGGGCAGCATCCACGGGTGGTCGAAGCCCCACTTGGCCCCGGCCTTGGTCAGCGCGCCGTAGGAGGTGGCGAGACCGAGTCCGCTGACGTAGCTCGCACCGGCGGCCGCGATGCCGGCCAGGACCTTCTCTGCGCGCGTCAGCGGAGGCACCTGCGGCCGCGGGGCCGGGTCCTCAAGCGCGCGCGGGGTGGGCAAAGTCGACACAGCACGTCCCTTCGTTCGGGTTTCCCGGGCGGCTTATGCTCATGACCGCCCAAGTCGACCAAACGATATAGGGTTCTCCGTCTTATGCGCCCCTGACCTCGCCCACTGCCCGTCAGCAGGCGGCCCGACCTGGCGTTTCGCGCACGCTGTGGCTACCAGTCGAGGTCCTTCTTCGGCTTCCGCCGGTCCTCACCGATGATTTTCAACACGTGCGCGCGACTCTCGATCCGTGAGAGCAACCGCTCGCCCAGGATGTCGACGATGCCCGGGTTCCCTCCGGTGCCCCTGCTTCTGAGGTTCGTCGTGTACGCGGTCGGCCGGCCAGCAGCCAGCCGGGAGTCGATGAGGTCGACGGTCTCCCGGCGGGCGAACTCCGTGGCGGTGCCGTCCATCTCGCCCGCGAGTTCGTCGAGGATGAGCAGGTCCGCCTCGACGTGCCGCTTGCGGACCTGGTAGGCGCGCTGCCCGTCCGGGCTGCCGTCAGGCCTGCGCCATGCGAGGTACGTCGCGTGCTTGACGAGGAGGGTGACCAGTCCCCGCTCGCTGGCCTCGTTACCAAGAGCGGCGGCCGCGGTTGTCTTCCCGCTCCCGATGGGGCCCGGCATGATCAGGTTCAGGACCTCCGGTCGCACCCCGTCCCGTTTCGCCTGGACCAGCGTGTCGAGCCACCTTTCCAGGCTCTTCGGCTTCTGCTGCGGGTCGTCAAGGTGCTTGAAGCGGAACCGCAGGTAGTCGTCGTGGGCTGCCTCGCGCATGCTGCTGATCCAGATGTTCTTGAGGGCGCGTGCCTGTGGGACAGACACGTTGTCCCACAGGCCGTCCTCGGGTTCAGGCTGGGCGGGGATGCCCAGCTGGGACATGTCCGCTCCCCCGCGGCGAAGCGTTTCCAGGAGCTTGGGAGTGATCTCGAAGAGCCGTCGGGGCTCGCGGCCGGCGGCGATGGGGGTGGTCTCCAGGGCGACCGTCATCAGGCTCACGCTCCTCGGGGTCAGGCCGGAAGGACGCCGAACACGGCGTCGTCGGTGTCGTCGGGCGGGGTCGTTTCGGAGCCCGGGACCGTGGTGTTCATGGTGTTGCCCCAGGTGGCAGCGTCGCTGTACGGCGTCGGACGGCTCCCGGTGCGCGGCGCGATGTGGTTCGTGACGACCCCAAGGGCTTCCTGCCACTGCTGGGCGCTGGGCCAATGCTTTCTGGCGTGCTGCAGAGCTTTGGCGCATTCCTGTTTCGTGTAGTTCTTCGCAAGAGCGTTACGGACCTGACGACGCATGGCGACGTAGCCGCCCTTCTGCCCGACGTACTTGCCGAAGTGCTCTTCGGCCAGCTTCCACCACCACGCTGCGACTTCCTCGGCGTCGTCGTCGAGAGCCTTCTTCTCAGCGGCCTTGGCCGTGTTCGTCTCGGCTCTCTTCACCGCCGCGGCGGTCGGCTTCTGCGCGGCCCGCTTCGCGGTCGGCGCCGCCTTGGCCTGCGGGGCTGTCTCCTCCATCTCGGGTTCCGGCTCTTCCTCCGCCTGAGCATCCGGCTTCGCCTCCGGGTCACCGCCCAGGTCCGGCTCGAAGCCGTCAGAACCGAGGCTGCCGTCGGGGTAGCGCACCAGGAAGGAGCCATCGGGCTGCTCCACGACGGGGATGGTCAGGGACTCCCCGAACGTCTTGTAGTCCGCGGCCCACTGCTCGACAGGGAACTCGCTGACGGCCGCACCCATGGCGATGCCCGTGTGCCGGAATTGGCGGCGCTCCAGCCGGTAGTAGCCGTGGGCGGCCAGTTCGTGAAGGGTCTTGCGGACGGCCTCACGGCCTTCGCGGCCTTCGCCCTTGCAGAGCTGCTCGGAGCGCACCTTCCACTCCTCGCTCTGGTCAAGGATGTAGGTGAGCAGTCCAAGGGCCCGGTAGCTCAGCCGGCGGTCTCGGACGGTGGCCGACTCCACGTGAACGTAAAAGTTGCGGCGGTTGGCACGGAGGGCGGTGGGGCTGTTCATGCGACGGCCTCGCTGGCGTGGTCGGTGTCGAACACGCTGGTGGTGTCCTCGGGGAGTCGGACGTAGGTGTGCCAGGTCTTGCGGTCGTGTTCGCCGGTCTCGTAGACGCGGTTCGTCTCGACCATGGCGCTGGCCCGTAGTTCGGAGAGGGGAAAGCGGACCTGGTGGGGGGTGAGGCCCAGAGCGGCGGCAAGGGAGGGGATTGCCGTCCACTCTCCGGAGGTGCGCAGCACGAGGACGGTGTAGAGGCGGAACGCCCGGTCGGAGATGTCGGTCGCGAGAGCGGGATCGAGGACGGTCTGCTGGGTGGGGTTCATGCGGGTGGTCCTTGGGTGCAGGGGCCCGGCTTCCTGGCGGGGGCGGCCGGGCCCGACGTGCGGTCGGCTCGACTACTCCTGCTCGGCAGGCGGCTGCCCGGCCGTCAGTTCCGGCAGGTCGCCCATCAGGTGACGGAGCTGACCGCTCTGCGCGGCCTTCATGAGGATGTCGCGGCCCAATCCGCCGTCCGCCCAGGTGAACGTGACGTTCCCGGTGGCCTTGCCACCAGAGACGTACTTGAGACCGGGGATGATCTCGCCTGCCTCGTCGACGATGTGGCCCGTCTTGGCGTCGTACACCGCGCGGCCGAGAACGGCCTTCTCCCACATCGGATCGCGCTGGATGATGGCCTGGTGACCGCCGTGGGTTGCCGCGTAGGCATCGAAAGCATCGCTGTCGTCCACCACGATTTTCGACTTCGTGGTGTTCACGGTGTACTTGCCCGCGACGATGCCGTCGACCCTGGCCACGATGCCGGACTGCCCATTCTCCTCATACGCCTTGACCAGCAGCGGGGTAGCTGCGTCGAGCCTCTCCTGGATCGGGGGGGCGATCTCTTCGGAGATCAGGCGCGCAAGCGCGGCGACGAGCGCGACCTGCTCCAGGGGCAGGGCGGGCTGTTCGTGCTGCTCGGTGGCGTCGTTGGGCATGTCGGTGTTCCCTTTCTTCCCCGGGCGCTGCCCGGGATTTGGGTCATCCCGGGCGGGGCGCTTCGAGGGCGTCGAAAGGTAGTACGACAACCGGCGATTTTTGTTACACCTAGGCCCGGGTAGCTGGGTCGCTCTCCCAGCCATGCGAAATGTTACAGCATTGCGAGTGGAATGATCAGGGAGCGACGCAAGACCCGAATTTCCCTACGGTCACCGCTGGTTCCGCCACCACGGCGACGTCGCCACCCGGTGACGGAACCCCGGCGCCGCCCAATCCGGATCCCGGACGGCACCGGCCCGGCAGCGGGCGGAGGACCGGCCATGACGGCATGTCCCGCTTGCGAGGCGGGGCGCCGCGGTTGAAGTCCGCGGGCTCGCAGTCCTCCCCCGCCGCCGGCACCCGCACTCCGTCGGAGAGGACCGCACCAGCCGTGACCGAGACCGTGACCGCCCCCCGCTACGTCACCTACGTGCCGCTCACCGACCTGCGCCCCGCGCCCCGCAACCCCAAGCGACACGCCCTGGAACTGATCATCGACTCCATCCGGATGCACGGCCTGGTGGAAACCCCCGTCGCCGACGAGCGCACCAGCCGAATCCTGCACGGCCACGGCCGCCGCGAGGCCCTGATCGAACTACAGACCCGCGGAGCCCAGCCCCCCGACGGTGTCCTCCTGGACAACGACGGCGGATGGCTGGTCCCGCTCCTGCGCGGCTGGTCCTCACGCGATGACGCCGAGGCAGAAGCCCTGGCCATCAAGCTCTCCCGCCTGCCCGGAGAAGGCGGCTGGGACCCCCGCGAGTTCGCCGCCGTCCTCGAGGACCTCGCCACCAGCGACGCCGAGCTCTTCGACTCCCTCGCCATCCCCCACGACGAGATCGACCAGATGCTGCGCCAGGTCGACCCGGAGACACTGCCCGGCGGCCTCCGCGAAGACGAGCCGCCCACCCTTCACCTCCCGGACGACGGCGACGCCAACGAGATGAGCGCCGACGACGCCGGACGCGCCGCGCACTCGACCTGCCCCGCCTGCGGCCACACCTTCACCAACGGCCGCTGAGCACCCCCGAGGTCCGCCCATGTCCCCACGCCGCAAGGCCCGCCGGCCCGAACTCGCCGCCGGGCGCCCACGTCTGCTCTCCGACGAGGTGGAAGCCCGCCTCGTCGCCGCGTCGCGCACCGGCGTAGCAGTCGAGCTTGCCGCGGAGATGGCCGGCATCTCACGCCGTACCTTCCTCGCCTGGATGGCGCGCGGCCGCGCCGAAGCAGAGGCCCGCGACGCCGGGGAGGACGCCGACCAGGGCGAGGACGAGTACGTCGCCCTCTACGAGAAGGTCCGCACCGCCCGCGCCACGGCCGCGACCCGGGCCATGGCCAACATCAGGCGCGTCGCCGATGGCGGGATCGTCACCAAGGTCACCACCCGTAAGTTCAGGGACCCTGAGACCGGCCAGATCGTCGAAGAGACCACGGAGGACCGCACCGCCCCGGACTGGCGGGCGGACGCCTGGTACCTCGAACGGCAACACCGCGAGCACTACGGCAAGGACGCCACCTTGGCCGTCGAGATCACCGGCCTGGGCGGCGCCGTGCTCCAGAACGAGCAGGCGGTGGACCTGTCGGCACTCGCAGAGCGCCTGAACGAAAGCCTCTTCGCCGTCGAGTACCCGCCCGAACTCGAAGCCGGCGGCGTGATCGATGCGGAGATCGTCGACCCCTGACGCGCCAGCGGCCCACCCCTGCCTCTCACGGCCCCGACATCAGCACGCGACGTTAACCGGACGCCCCCTGCACGGTGCTCCCTCCCAGACCAACGTCATCGGAGGGCACCCCCACCATGGAGATCATCACCCGCGCCCAGTGGGGCGCACGGCCGTGGAACGGCACCCCCAACACCGTGCCGCTCAGCCGCCGTACCGAGTTCTTCGTCCATCACGACGGCGAGAGCCCCATCACCCGCACCGGGTACGCCATCATGCGGGCGATCGAGGCCACCCACATCGGACAGGGCTGGGCCGGCGTGGGCTACAACTTCGTCATCGACCAGGCCGGCAATGTCTACGAAGGCCGCGGTTGGGGCTTCCAGGGCGCGCACTGCCCCGATCACAACACGACTGGCATCGGCGTGCAGATCGCCGTCGGCGGCGGCCAGACGCCCAGCGCCGCGGCGCTGGCCGCGTGCCGCGCCCTGTACGAGGAGGCGTGCCAGAAGACCGGCCGCTCCCTCGCCAAGAAGGGCCACCGCGACGGCGTCGCCACCGAATGCCCGGGCAAGCAGCTCTACGCCTGGGTGCAGGCAGGAATGCCGGCCGGGGACTACAAGCCCTCCCCGGGCCCGGGCGGCACCCCCGGCCCCGGATCGGACGGCACCGCGCGGTACCAGGTCACCATCGGCGGCCTGACCTACGGCTACGGCGCCCAGGGCGCCCACGTGACCAAGGTCGGCGAAGCCCTGGTGCGAAAGGGATTCGGCCGGCACTACACCTCGGGCCCGGGCCCGGTCTGGACGGACGTCGACACCGCCAACTACTCCGACTACCAGCGCTCCCTCGGTTACACCGGCGACGCCGCCGACGGCGTGCCCGGCGAGGACTCCCTGCGCAAGCTCCTCGGTACGGCGCCGACCCCGTCCGGCCTGCCGCCGTACCCGGGCCGCGAGGCCTTCGGACCGGGCAAGTCCAACACCCACATCCAGCGCCTGGGCGAGCAGCTCGTCCGCCGCGGGTTCGGCAGGCACTACAGCGTCGGGCCGTCCCCGCAGTGGGGCGAGTCCGACCGCAGGAACGTGGCCGACTTCCAGCGTTCCCGCTCCGAGCTCGCCGGCGACGCGGACGGCTACCCGGGCCCGCTCACCTGGAAGCTCCTGTTCTCCTGACCCGCCCCGGCCCGGCGGCACCGATGCCGCCGGGCCGCCCCCTCACGAAAGGCCCCTGAATCCGTGGCTGGCGAAACCCTGATCACCGTCATTGGCAACCTCGTCGATGACCCCGAGCTGCGCTTCACCCCGGCGGGCGCGGCCGTCGCGAAGTTCCGCATTGCGTCGACCCCGCGCACCTTCGACCGGCAGACCAACGCATGGAAGGACGGCGAGAGCCTGTTCCTGACTTGCGCGGTGTGGCGGCAGGCCGCCGAAAACGTCGCAGAGTCACTCCAGCGCGGGATGCGAGTGATCGTCCACGGCCGGATCAAGCAGCGCACCTACGAGGACCGTGAAGGAGTGCGACGGACGGTGTACGAGCTCGACGTCGATGAGGTCGGGGCCAGCCTCAAAAACGCGACGGCGAAGGTCACGAAGGCCGCGGCCGCCACAGGGCAGCGGCCTGCAGCCGGTGCGGGGCCGGTCGCTGACGATCAGTGGGCAGGGCAGCAGCCGCCGTTCTGATCTGCCTGCGCGCAACGTAGAGGGGCCCCGGACGTCAATCCGGGGCCCCTCTACGTTGGACTAAGGCGCTGCTATCCAGGCCATGGGCAGGCTGACCAGTTCGTCGTCGCGCCCCACGGCCACGGTCTCGGGGAGCGGGGCGGGCGGGACGGTCGGCTGCCCGGGCGTGGGCTCAGGCTCATCCGGCAGGCCGGGCGTCGGCTCGACCGGCACATCCGGCGTCGGCTCCGGCTGGGGCTCCGGCTCGGGCGTCGGCTCCGGCTCGGGCGCCGGCGTCGGCTCGGGCGTCGGCTCGGGCGTCGGCGTCGGCTCGGGAGTGGGCTCCGGCGTCGGCGTCGGCTCGGGCGTGGGCTCCGGCGTCGGCGTCGGCTCGGGCGTGGGATCCGGCGTCGGGCTGGGCGTCGGCTCCGGCTCCGGTTCCGGCGCTGGCTCGGGAGTGGGATCCGGCTCGGGCGTCGGCACCGGCTCCGGGGTGGGCGCCTGGCTGGACGTCGGCACCGGCTTTACGGGCGGCAACGGGACAGGGCTCGGGTTCGGCGTGGACCGCGGACTGGGCGGCGAGGCGGCCTCAACGGCAGGCGCAACCACGGCGGGCGGCTCCGGCGGCTTCGTCGGAAGGACGGGCGGGTGCGGGTTGAAGCCGGCGGCGATGGCCACGATGTCCTGGCCCCCCGGCTTCTCGTCCGGGCTCCGCTCATCCATGCCGAGGACCATCAAGGCCGCCATCACGACGGGCTCGTCGACCCGCAGGTTGGCCGTCAGGGGGTCGGTGGAAGCCTTGATGATCCCTTTCACGTCGTGTTCGTCCAGGCCGAGGGTGCCGAGTGTGAGCGCCGCCAGACGGGGAGGCAGCGGAAGAGGGCTGAACCCGCCCATCGCTTGAGGCTGAGGTCCCCCTGGGTTCGCGCGCTGCAGGAGCGCTCGGTACTCCTTGATCCGCGCGGCGTCAGTGCCCCACAGGGCGTAGCGGTCGTACACCTCCAGGCCCGGGTACAGCTGGATGGTGCCGTCCTGCCGAGCCCAGGTGTTCGCGTACTCCGCGTTGTGGAAAATCCTGAGGCCAATGCGCTCGTGACCGTACGAGAAGGTGAATACGGTGCTGTCTGGCCCGGTGGCGGCCTGGGTGGACATCACCATGCCGTCGGCGTCGGTGCACTCGGCTTCAAGCGTGCTGATCGTCTTGCAGTCGATGTTCCCGGCGCCGGCGAAGTACTGGAACGGCTCGTCGCTGAACGGGGCCGCGCCGTTGGGCTGCTGAACGGGGAAGGCGACGTCGGGGGCGCTCGCTCCGGCCGGCCGGGGGTGGCTCTCGGCGCTCGTGTACCGGCCCAGGGCCCAGCTCGCCGCGAGGGCGGGCAGAAGTGCCGCGGTGAGCGCTGCCTTGCGCAGTCGGCGATTGCGGGCAGATACGTTGCGCGGGGGTGGCGACGGAGCGGGTTCGTCCACGCGCGGCGCGGCCACTTCGTTGGCGCCGAGCAGGTCGTCGAAGTCCCGAAACTCGGGGCACTTCTCACGGATGAGCCGCTCGGCATCTTCCTGCGTGACCCCCGGCAGCACATTGAGCACGTGCCGGACGGCACTGCTGAATGACTGGGGGCGCAGGAACAGCGTCTGTCCGCCCTTGTGGGTGACCCGCACCCCGTCCAGGGGGAAGTCGCCGACGAGGATTTCCAGCTTGGGTATGGCGGTGCTCAACTCTGCCGGTCCCTTGACCTTCGGTCCAGGATGCGGGCGTACTGCTCGGCCGCCGCGTCCAGGCGCTCGGGGGTGATCTCTTCAAGGTCGGAGACGACGAGCTGGCCTCCGCCGGGGAGGGCTACTTCGTGGCGGTGAAGGGCGATCTCTTCGAGGCCGTCGCCGCTGCCGGCATCCTCGCGGGTCTCCGCCGGGTTCATGGCGCGCATGAACTCGCGCATCATCGCCTCGCGGGTCTGCTCTATTCGCTGGGGGCTGCGGCCATGCGCCGGTGCCAGGGTGCCCGCTGCGGCAAGGGCAAGGCGCGTCTC
Organism: Streptomyces subrutilus; assembly: GCF_001746425.1. GTDB lineage: Bacteria > Actinomycetota > Actinomycetes > Streptomycetales > Streptomycetaceae > Streptomyces > Streptomyces subrutilus_A. The sequence goes on from NZ_CM007203.1 coordinate 17,724, forward strand.
CTGGTCGTGAGGGACGGCGCCGCCGCGCAGAGCTCGTTCCAGGCGTTCGGATGCCTGGTCAGCGCTTCGTCGGAACATGGGCCCCAGCCTCTCGTGTTTCTATCCGCATGCCGACGACACGCCCCCGGTTTACTGCCATGGTCAACAGCTCTTCGACGAGCTCGGCCGAGGAGTCTCCGGGAGGGAGTACCTCGGCGAGCTTGCGCAGTGACCGTACCGTGAGAGTGCGCACCGCACCCTCACTCTTGCCCATGATCGCCGCAGTATCCGTCGGGCTGCACCCGTCGTAGAAACGCAGGCGCAGGCATTCACGCTGTTGCGGCCGCAGTTTCGGCATGTGTTCTGCCACTGCTTTCGCCAGCGCCTTCCGCTCGGCGTACTGGTGCGGCGTGATGCCCGGCCGCGGCCGGTCGAGCTCGAGGTGATCGGCGAGCAGGACTTCGGGCCGTCGCTGGACAGAGCGGAGGTAGTCCAGCGCCGTGTTGCGGGTGATGGTGTGGAGCCAGCCCATCAGGTTGGTTCCGGGCCGGTAGCGGGTCATGTTCTGGGCGACTTTGAGCCATACCTCTTGAGCCAGGTCCTCGGCAGTGTGCCGGTCGCGGACGAAGGGCCGGGCCCAGTTGTAGACCACCTGGTTCAGGCGCGTGTAGAGGGTGTTCATGGCTTCCGGTGCGTCAGGACCGCCCGCGGCTGCACGGACAATGAGCTGGTCAACGCTTTCGATCGGTTCGGTCACGGCGTGGTATCCCCCCAGATGCCATTCATACGCCTGGCCTTGCGACTCAGCCGGGCCAGGAGCACGACTCAGCCTCGGAGGATCGTCTTCCGCAGCGGCGCGTGGGCAGCATATCCGGGCGTGTCGAACTCACGCCCGATAGCCCACTCCCCACGCTGTAACGTATTGTGCGTTTTCCTCAAGCCGCCGGCAGAGCAGGCCGGCCCCGCCCCCGAACCGAAGGAGCTCGCGCGTCATGCCACCTGTCACGTACGCCGTGGACCAGGCGCTGATGTGTCTGCCCTACGAGGAGTGGATCGCGCTGCCGGACGCGGCCGAGCAGCTGCGCGCACGGGGCCTGTCGTGCGACCTGGCCAACATCGTGCGCACGGGCCGTCGCCGCGGTGTACTGCGCACCCGCAAGTCGGACGGCGCCGATTTCGTCATGCGTACCCACGACGCCCCCCGCCGACGGGCCGCTGTCTCGGCTTGACGCTCGACATTGATAACGGGCCAGGGCGGCCCCTCCCCCTTGGTGCTGCTTTTCGCGCAGGTCAGGCGCCTCGCGGCGCGGCCGCCAAGAGAAAGGGCCGCCCTGGCCCGTTATCAACTGCATACCGCTTAGTAGTACGGTGACTACTCGTCTGATCGTCGGGAGTGTAGGAGCGACGCTGTGACCGACTCGTTCGCCGGGCAGTACCTCCAGGTCTTCGACCGTATCCGAGCTGCCCGCGCGGACGGGGACCAACCCGCCGAGCGACAGGCCACCGCCGAACTCCTCGACGCCTACCGCCGCCTGGGCCGGCGCGAGGCCGGAACCGTCGACGAGCAGAACGCCTTCATCATCGCGCGGAGCCTGGGCGTCCTGCCCGGCGAGCTCCAGGACCTGGGAATCCGCCCGGACGAACTGCCCCTCGACGACCGGCGCAGCGTCCCCGCTCCCCCGCCGGACCCCGAACCGTTCTCCCGCGAACAGCACCACCTCGAGGGAAGCGTCGCCGACCGCTTCGCGCACATCGGCGGCCCCGACGAGGAGGAGCCCGAGCCCCGGTACGCCGTCGACGAGCGGCCCCAGGACAACATCCGCCACCACGGCAAGCTCCTGCCGTTCGCCGTCGTCGACACCACAGACGGACTTCCCGTCGGCTGGTACGACGACCGCGACCTGGCCGAGACGATCGCCGACTCCATCAGCCGCCTGCGGGAAGCAAGCTGATCCCCATCGCCCGGGCGCGCTCGCACTGATCAGCCTCCCATCGGGCAAGGCGCGCCTGGGCCTGCTCATCGACCTCGGCCCACAACTCCTCGTTCGAGCGAACGGGCCCGGTCCGAGCCCTCAGCTCTCGGAGCTCCTCCGAGGACATGAGCACATTCTCCGGCCGGGCGTCCTGCAGACCCCGCGGGACCCGCCCGCCCTTCTGCCGGCCGGGGGGAGTGGCGGCGCGCACGCGCTGACGCAGGGCCGCGGTCTCCTGCGTCCTCCGGTCGGCAAAGGCCTTCCAGGCCGCGTAGTGCTCACGGTGACGTTCCCAGTTCTCAGCGGCCGGGGCCTGGCGGTAGGAGGCGATCAGGCCGTCAGGAAGGGACAGGGCCCCCTGGTTGACCCGCCGGCGCACTTCCGAGGTGACGTACGACGCCACGTGCCGCGGCCGCATGCGGACATCCCACCGGCCCAGCTCGCGGGCGCAGTCCTCCCAGCCCCAGCCCGCTTCGAACAACGGCCGGAGCGCGAAGGCCAGCTGACGCACGCACGTGCCCTGCGTCCACCAGGTGTGGAGCTGGACGAACCGGGCCTCGGCCATCACCTGAGCAGTGCGCTGGACACTCCAGCCCGTCGATCCCCGGGGCCTGCGGCCCTTCTGCGTGCTCTGGGATTCCTTCGGACGCGCCGCGCCCTCGCGCGGCCTGTAGTTCTTCCCCCCACTAACAGTTGCTGTACGACGTGGCTTAGGTGGTTTCACAGAAGGGGTGCACGAAGCCGAGTTATCCACAGGCCCCAAATCGGTCTGGTGCAGGGTCTTCTCGTCGTCGGCCGGCCGCCGCTGCGAGGGGATCGAGACGGCCGTCTGTGACTCCTCGCGGGCCTCCTCGATGGCCAACTCACGACCCAGGTCCGTGACTCCCGGCATCCGGGCCCAGTAGCCTTCGCCGGTGATGCGACGGCCCATGGCGTCGTCCCACACCCGGGGTGCCACCGGCGCGTAGATGGTGGCCGTACGCGCGAAGCCGTCACCGCCGTCACCGTGGCGGAAGTCGGCGCCGTACCGGGTGCGCAGCGCGTTGCGCATCGAGCTTCCCTGCTCCACCCAGACCAGCAGGCCGAGCTCACGCAGGATCGCCACGTGCTGGGCCACGCAGCGCTCCGACAGCTGCAGGCGCCGGATCATGCCGTCCTGGCAGTAGGCGACGTGCCCGTCCTTGCTGCGGCCCATACGGCCGGCAATGTCCTGGGCTACCCGAATCGTGGTCGCGTTCGCGCCCCGGCGGAAGCCAGCCTTCACCATCCAGCGCACTGCCCGCATCCAGTCCTTGCGGGTCTTGATCCGGCGCGAGGCCGTACGCGCGATCCATTGCGCCTGGCGCTCGGACACCAGAGCGAACCCGATCGTCTGTGGGACGTCGGGAAGGGTGGTCGCTGTATCGATTTGGCGGCGCGCCGATGGGTCGGACTGGCAGCGCGCGCGGGCATGGGGCATCATGACTCCGTGCTGTCGGGGCTTCCTGAGGGCGCAAAAAGGCCCTCGCCTCGCGGGGGTTCGCTGAGAACCGGTGAAACCGCACGAAAGTGCGGGGTGCCAACGGACCTGTTATGGGGTCCGAGTAACGAATCGGCCGACACTCGACGCCACATCGAGCGGACGGCCTGGAGGACTGAGGTAGGACCCGCGCCACACGGGACCAGCCGTAACCCTCCCAGCAGGAGCTAGGTCACGAGGACCTCCGTAGGGGGAGACACGAACAGACCAGGGGGACAGGCGAGTGCCGGGGCCGAAGGGCCCGCCGCCGCGCGGAAGCCATGACCGCGGAGAGCACCAAGCGCAGAAACACGAAGGCCCACCGGACGTCGGCGAGAGACTCGCCGCCCGGTGGGCCTATCCGTTGTTGTGCTATCCCCGCCCTGGGCGGGTACATTGGTGCTCAAGGGACCTGTCCTCACGCGATCTGGTCTCCGAGAAGCCCCCGCAAGGTGCTCTGCTGCTAGGTTTCGCCGCCTAGTACTTGCAGCCGAGCCGCGGGGGTTCTTCTCGTTTTATGGGTTCTTGTGTTGTGGCGCCGAGCCTCTAGTTGAGTCACTCTCAGCTCAGCATCCACTGCGAGCCACCCTATCCCCCCAGTGGGGCAGCGCGCTCACATCTGTGTCGGTGAGTCACCGCCGGGTCGTAGGGCCTGATCTGAGTCCCCGTCGGCTCCTGAGGCTCTCAGGCGGCCGCTGAGGGGCCTTGGAGGGGCAGGGGGCGCGGTCATCGACGGGCGGGAACGGCGGCCCAGGTGACGCGGCCGCCGAAGTCGCCGGCGTACTGGCCCACCTCGTCGGCCAGGCGGTGCACCAGGTAGAGGCCCGGTTCCTGCTCCGGCGCGGGAAGTGCTCCCTTGATGTCTCCGACGGACACGGTGACGTGGGTTCCGTCGAACGCGACGCGGCCCACCAGGTCGACGCCGGCCTTGTGCCGTGCCGTCACGTCGACGAGCTCCGTCACGACGGACTCCACCGCCCTGCACACCTCGGCCTGCTCGGGGACGTCGCTCAGGAACATCGGCAGCGTCATCCGAATCATGGCCGTGGCCTGCGCCATGGCCTGGACGGAGGTCACCTCGGGGCCGATGGTGAAGTCGATCGCGCTATCCATTGCGAAGGGCCACGCCTCTGGGATGTCCTGAGCGGAAGGCAGTGCGTCCGTGGCGCAGTTGGGTGGGTTGGTGTCGGAGATCGTCACTGTTCATCCGTCCCGTCGAAGAACTTATTTCGAATGCTAGTTCGATGCGCAGTTGATGGAGCAAGGCAAGACGGATGGGGGTGACACTCCACGCACCATGCGAGCGGCGGGCTTGGCGGGCAACTCCACGGGAACGACTCCTTACTTCGGGGGTGAATCGCTCCGATCTGCGCCAGTCGTAGCTCCTGTGCTCAGGCTCGCCCACTCTGCCTCCTCCCTCTGGCGGTAGTCAACTGAGATGGGCCCTACGCCTGGTATTCTCCACGGAGGTTGACCGGCGCAAGCGCGCCACGCCCCACACCCAACAAGGTGGGGAACGGGAAAACACCCCTTGACCTGCCAGTTGACCGTTACTTGAACGAGGGAGGGTGGCATGACGGAGGTTGACCTCTCTCCTGCCGAAGGCTCGGAAGCCGATCCTGATCAAACACTGGCTTCTCGACTCAACCGCCTGTTCGAGACGGTGCACCCGGCAGAACGGGGACCCTGGACCAACGCCGAAGTCGCCAGATCCATCACCGAGGCGGCCAACGGCGACAAGAGCTTCGAAATCTCCGAGACGTACATCGGCTACCTGCGCAAGGGCAAGCGCACCAACCCGACCATCGGTCACCTGAACGCGCTCGCCGACTTCTTCGGCGTCCCGCGGACGTACTGGACAGATGACGGCGAGGGCGAAAAAGTCCGCGAGGACATCGCCCTCCTTGAAGCCCTCAAGGGCGTCGGCGCGCGACAGGTAGCACTTCGCCAGGTCGCCTCGCTGGATGAAGACGACCTGGAGACGCTCGTACCCGTGCTCAACGCCTTGGCGAAGGCACGAGGAACGCGTGGACGAATGAAGCCCCGAGGCCGCTCTGCAGGTGCGCCCGACACCGGTTCGGCATCTCCGTTATGAGCGCGCTCACGTGCTCGCAGGGCCAGCCACAGTCACGATCCGGAACATGACCAGCCAGGGAGTGTCGAATGATCGTGACGAGATGGCAGTGGCCCAGCATCCATCCAGGGGGTGAGGGGATGAACGACAAGGAGCTCCGCCGGTACTGCACCGGCAAGGTGAAGGAACTGGAGATCCCGGAGCGGTCCGACGTGAACGCGCTCTGCGACCTCCTGGAGCAGCGCCGCGGGCGACCGATCACGCTGCTCGAAGTACCGATGCCCACCGGCGCCGGCAAGCCGTGCGGCCTGTGGGTGGCTACGGACGACGAGGACTACATCTGCTACCAGCAGTACACGACCCAAGCCCACCAGGAACACATCATCCGGCACGAGCTCGGGCACATGGTGTGCGAGCACGTCGCCGCCCCGGTGATGCCCGACGAGGTGGCACAGCTCCTCATGCCCACCCTCGCACCGGTCCTCGTGCGTAGCGTCCTGGGCCGCACCCAGTACTCGAACGCGGAAGAACGCGCGGCCGAGCTGGTCGCGTCCCTCATGCCCATGGAGACGGCCGGAATCGGCAACCGGGCGCCCGTCGGCCTCGCCCCGGGCGTTGAGAACCTCATCACGCACCTCGGGCGCTCTCTGGAACGCGGCGGCCGTACGTAACACTGACGGGATGCTGCTCTTCAACATCGTCTACGGCATCCTGGCAGTGATCTCCTGGAGCGCCTTCGCCTACAAGCTGCGTGACCTCATCAAAGACCCCGGGAACCGCGAGCTCCGGCTGCTCTGCCTGGCCATCGCCACGTTCGCCACGCCGTTCGTGGTGGCCGCCCCGTGGGCCTACGTACGCATCGACCGGCTGATCGGGATAACCAACATCGCGACCCTGATCACCTACACCTCAGTAGCGGTGTGCCTGGCCTCGTTCCTGGCCCTGCTGGTGAGCTGGTCGTCCGCGCAGGACCGGATCAAGCTGTGGCACCGTCTGCTCGTCGCGTACGCGGTCGTCACGGTCGGCTCCATGATCACCCTGTTCTCGCTCGCGGACGTCAGCGACGGCGAGCACCACGTCGACTTCGACGTTCACTACGCTGAGACGCCGTACATCACGCAGTTCCTGCTGGTCTACGCCGTGCTGTTCGTCGTCGGCATGACCGGCCTCACCCGCATGTGCTGGGGCTACTCCAAGGCCGTCGACCGGCCCTGGCTGCGCCGAGGACTCCGAGTCGTGGCCGTCGGAGCCGTATTCGGACTGGGCTACGGCATCCCCAAGGTGGTCTCCCTGACCTGGGACCTCCTGGGCACCTCCCCCCTCCACTTCATCAGCGTGGTCGTCGCCCCGATGTCCGCGAGCATCTCCGCGATGCTGTTCGCGGTCGGATTCACCATGCCGGCCTGGGGCGTTGGCCTGGACAGTGCCCGCGCCCGCGTCAACGAGTACCGCGCCTACCGGCGGCTTCTCCCGCTGTGGCAGGCGATGACCGGCGCGCACCCGGAAGTCGTCCTGCTCCCGGACCTCTACCCGAGCAACCCACGCCGTGCCTTCCGTGATGACGATCTGTCCTTCCTCGTCAGCCGTATGGTCATCGAGATCCGCGACGTCCAGCTGGCACTCCGCCCGCACTTCGACCCTGCCGTCGCCCGCGCCGTCCGTGAGCTCAGCCAGGTCCAGGCGAAGCCGGCCGACGAGGTGGAGGCCATCATCGAGGCCGCGCAGATCACCCACGCCTTGAGGGCCAAGGCCGCGGGCAAGACCGAGCACCACGCCGCCGCAGTGCCCCATGACCCCGCGGCCGGCGACATGGGCGGCGAACGTGACTGGCTGATCCGCGTGGCCGACGCCTTCGACAACGGCGCCTTCGTCGACGAAGCACTCGCCAAGGCGGACGCCGGCGATGCCCTGACTGCAGAAGCCAAACGGTCATGAGCGCTACCCCGGAAGGATCGCTCTTCGACGACGCTCTCATGGGCGACCCGCACGGCGTCTACGCCAAGCTGCGGGAAGCCGGCCCGGTGCACCGGACCACGACGCCCGACGGTGCCACCGTGTGGCTGGTCACCCGGCACCAGGACGTACGCCCGGCCCTGGCCGATCCCCGCCTGTCCCTGAACAAGGCGAACGCCCACAGCACCGGGCAGTACCAGTCGTCGATGCCCCCGGAACTCGACGCGCACCTGCTGAACATGGACCCGCCCGACCACGCCCGCCTGCGCCGCCTGGTCTCCAAGGCGTTCACGCCCCGCCGCATCGAAGCCCTGCGCGACCGGGTCCAGGCCCTCACCGACGACCTCCTGGACGAACTGCCCGCCGACCAGCCCGTCGACCTCATGGAGTCCCTGGCCAACCCGCTCCCGATGGGGGTGATCTGCGAGCTCCTGGGCATCCCCCTCGGCGCCCGGCACGACTTCCGGACCTGGACCAACACCCTGCTCTCGCCGGCACCCGACGCGGCCCTGGACTCCAGGGCCGCGATGAAGGAGATGCACCGCTTCCTCGTCGACACGATCGCGGCCAAGCGCACGCAGCCGACGGACGACCTGCTGTCGGCGATGATTGAGGCCCGCGACGCGAACGACAGCCTCACAGAGCCCGAGCTCCTCGCGATGGCCTTCCTGATCCTGTTCGCCGGATACGACAACGCAGTGAACCTGATCGGAAACGCCGTCCTGGCCCTGCTCACCCACCCCGAGCAGATGGCCGCCGTCCGGCACGGCGCCGTACCGGTCCGGGCGGTGGTGGAGGAGACCCTCCGCTGGAACACGCCCTTCACCCTGGCCGTCCGCCGCTTCGCCCTCGAGGACCTCACCATCGGCGGAGTCAGCATCCCGGCAGGCGCCCGGGTGTGGCTGTCGCTTGTCTCGGCGAACCGCGACGGCGAGCAGTTCCAGAACCCCGACGCCTTCGACTCCACCCGCACGCCGGCGCACCTGGGTTTCGGCCACGGCATCCACTACTGTCTCGGCGCCCCGCTCGCCCGAATCGAGGGCGAGGTAGCCCTTACGAGCCTCCTTGGCCGCTTCCCCGGCCTCCGGTTGGCTGTCCCCGTCGACAAGCTGGAGTGGTGGCCCTCGTTCCACAAGCGCGGCCTGAGGGCCCTGCCCGTCACCTGGTGACCGCAGACCTCACCAGGAAGCAAGTCCGCCCCCCCGGGCGGTAGTCAACGAGCAGCAGGGGCCTCGCGGCCACCGACCGCGGGGCCCTTTCGTACGTTTCGGAGCGCTGCAAAACGGGTGGGATGCCCGTAGCAAGCCCACATCTGGTTATCGTCCCTACCGTGACGAAGACGATGAACCCCGCTGGGGGGATCGCCAACCACCACAGGCTCGTCCTGTGGCACCCGGGAGTCCGGGCCCACCAGGACAGGGAAGGTAGAGGATGAAGATTTCGACGCTACCCCGCCAGCAGTACAAGCAGCTGCTGAGGGAAGAACTTCTGAGCATCGAAGAACTCAAGGCGTGGATCAAGTCGATCGGCTGCCTTGTCATCGGCGTCGGGATGCTCAAGGGTGGAACGGGGAAGACCACAGCGACCATCTTCATCGCCCTCTGGATTGCCTGGAAGCTCGGCTTGAAGGTCTGCGTCGTCGACACCGACGACAATTCCCAGTCCGTCGTGAACTGGCTCAAGGTTCGAGAAGCCCTCCAGGACAAGGTTCCCTTCGATCACGTCGTCTACGACGAGAAGGACGAGGACGGACCCGAACTCGACGAGGTCATTGAGCACCTCAAGGAGTCTTTCGATGTCGTCATCGTCGACACGGGCGGCGCCGGCAAGGAGGCCTACTGGGAGGTCTCCAAGGAGGCCCACCTGCTGATCCTCCCCGTTGCTCCCTCCGGCATCGAGGTGATTCGGATCCCGCCCACGATCCGCCAGGCCGCGCGCGGCAGCAAGGCGAATGAGAACACCCTCCGAGCCTCCGTAGTGATGGTCAAGTGTGACGGGCGCACCAGCTTGCCTGCAGAACAGCGACCGGCCATCGCCAGCCGCATCGCGTCGGCCATGGAGGATGTGAAGCAGGGAGACCTCGTGGTGTCCATGCCCGCCGAAGCGTTCGAGATCAGTAACTCGCCCGACTACCCCCGCTTCTGGGAGACCATGCCCAAGCCCTCCCATACCGAAGAGTGGGGGATGTGCCTGCGCCACGTCCTCAAGGAGGCGGCTGCCTGATGGCCGAGATCGTCATCAAGAAGAAGACCTCCGACGCTACGCAGAAGCGCGCGGAACAGGCAGCGGCCCTGGCCAGACTGGGTTCGGGTCCGGCACGCCGGGGGGAGGACGATGACACGGACGGCACCAGCAAGCAGGACGGCACCAGCAAGCAGGTTGAGGGGGTTGTCGTCTCGACTCCCTCCGAAGTCGTTCCGCTGTTCGCATACGTTCCAGCCCCCGAGGACGCTACGGGCCTCGAGCACCTGGCCCACGCTGAGCGGCAGATCAGGGAGGCCTCGCAGACCGCCGGCGAGGAGCTCCTGAAGACTCAGATGGACTACCTGGTCCTCACTGGGCGCTGGCTCAGCGAGGTCCAGGCCGCGAAGTCGTACAAGGATGCCGGCTACAAGTCCGTGAACGCCTTCGCTGCGACGCTCGGGATCAAGGGTAAGGACTACTACCGGTTCATCGACGCGCACCTGGTCTACACGGCGCTCGAGGGTCTCGTAGAGAAGCCACTGCCGGTCTTGGTGATCGAGAAACTCGCCAGCACAGCGCGCAAGAGCACCGAAGAGGTGCGCGAGCAGTTCGCCATCATGAAGCGCGAGGGGCAGATCACGCCGGACGGTGCCCAGGCCGCGAAGGCCCTGCTCGGACTCGGCGCCCCGCCGGCGGCCCGAGAGCTCAAGGCGCCGCCCGCGGTCCAGGAGCGCCTCGAGGCCGCCCGCAAGGCCGGCAGGATCGACCTGGACCTGATCAAGGAGATCGCGGCCAGCGACCCGGAAGAGGCCAAGGGGTACGTTAGTGGCCTCCGTGAGCTGGTGGAGGAAGCGGAGAAGCTTCTCGCGAACGAGTAGTCGAGACGCAAAACCTTCCCAGCGCTGGGAAGGTTTCCACATTCGGCCGTCGAAAAGTTTCCCAGCGCTGGGAAGGTTTGGGCGGGACAACGAAGAGGGGCCCCGTGGACGGGGGCCCCTCTTCGTGCTGCTGGACGAGCTCCAGGCTGCATCGGCACTTCCACCGTACGTGGTCCGTGGCTAGCGCCGTCCAGCAGGGGCCTCCAAGCGGAACCACGTGCTACCTGCGGAGGAGGTTGACAAGCTTGTCCGGGTCGAGGATCGGCGCCCCTTCCGGGCCCTTCATGTGGTTGGCGATCCAGATGGGACGGGTTCTCTGTTGCGAGGGGTACCAGTGGTTGCGCCAGTGTCCGCTCACGATCCACCGGTGGCGGTACGTGACTCCCGCGCCGTCCACCTGACCGGTCCGCTCGGCGTGGATGCTGCGGTGGCGCAGTGTGACGTAGCGGACCGAGGTCAACAGGTTGGGGTCCAGGCGGCGGATGTGCTTCGCCGCACCCTTCGGCGCCTGCACCTCCTCCTCACGGACGAGAACCTGCCCCATGAGCAGCCATGATGTGACGAGGGCACGTTCGGCCATCTCTGACTGGACGACGAAGCGGGCCCGGTTCTCCAACTCAGCGATGCTCATGTCCGTCGTGTCTTGGTAGTCGGACAGCAGCCAGCCGGGGACCTTCCCGAAGGGCAGGTAAGAGGAGCAGGTGGAAACGAGGGCCTGCGGGTAGCGGGCGCGCATCACGCGGATCTCGTCCTGGCTCATCGCGCCCATTCCGGGCTCGGGCCGGGCCATCCACTGGAACCACTCTTCCCGCTTGGTCCAAACGCGGATGTGGACGCCTCCACCATGGACCGCCCACGACACGGCGATCGACGACATAACGTCACCGCCCGCCTCAGGCGAGATGACGGGGTTCTCCCACATGATCAGGCCGTGCGGGGCCGGAAGGTCTTCGGGATGAAGTCGGTACGCCGGCAGAGCGAGGCCGGCGGAGGCGGCGAGCCCGGTCATGTCACCGTTGGCGTAGGTGAGCTGTGCGGCGCGCAGGGAGACGGACCAGTCGGCCGCGGCCTGGCGTTCCTGGGCAGCCGTGGCGGAGTCCAGGTGCTGGCTCCACACCGCGGGCCCGCCGAGAGGGCCCGGGTCGGCGAGCCAGGTTGCCAGTTCCGCACGGATCGTGGGGAGATCCCGCGCGGTGATGGTCTGCTGCGGCACTACGCCTCACCCTCGCCGTCATCGTGGGGGGACGGGGCGACGGTGAGCCCGACGCGGGCCCAGCCTTCGACGGTCGGTTCCGCGTTCAGGTTCCACCAGCGTGAGATGGCATCGTGAAGGGCATGGTCGGCGGTGGGCCCGAGGCCGCGCAGGTACTTGAGCAGTGCCTCCTCGTCGATTCCCCACTTCGCACCGTAGGTGGACTCGCCGGCGAACGGGGAGTCGTGGACGAGCTGGAAGGCGTCGGCGGCGTTGTAGAACACGATCCCGGCCGAGCCGGCGAGGGCCGCGTCCATGATGGTTCCGTTCATGACGTCGGCCAGGCAGTTGGCTTGGTCGACGGTGAGGCGGATCCGGCGCAGTTCACCCGCCAGGGCACCGCGCCACATGGCCAGTTCCTGGCGAGCCTGGATGTCCTTGCTGCCGGTCATCATCCGGTCGGTGCGGTCCTCCAGCCACTCGGCGACGTCGCCGCTCAGTCTGGTGGAGATGCGGCCGTCGGCCATGGGGTAGTGCTCCTTCGTGGCAGGGGTGGGGCCGCGGCCCGGGTGGACCGCGGCACAGGGTGGCGCTGTATTAGTCGCCGTTGGCCCGCGCACCGGAGCGGCCCATCTCGTACGCCCTCTGTACGACGAACCGCACCGGGTGGGTCAGGCGCAGCGGACGGTGCTTGCGGCCGTCGGCCGGATTGTGCACGAGGTAGCGGGTGTTCGCCCGCCATGTGTGCCCCTCGGGCAGGTCCCACTTGCCGTCGCCGTCGCGCTTGGTGCTGGTCTCGATGGCGTACACGTCGCCCTGGCGGCGTACCCGCAGGCCCTTGTCCATGGCCTTGACGACCTCGTTCGGCGTGAGCCAGGCCATGGCTTCTCGGACGGTGGTCATCGTCCCGGGAACGCGCACGGCCCACGGTCCGGCGTCGTCGGTCCCGTAAAGGTAGGCGAGCTCGACGTACCGCTGCGGCGCGCGGGTGGAGTAGTAGCGCCACCCGGCGGCCTTCACCAGCAGGATGCGCTGCGCACGGTCGCGGTCGGCCAGGTGCAGCGTGCCGGTGACGCTGCCGTTCTTGCCGAAGACGGCGACCTCGCCGCCACGGCGTCGGATCTCCGCGCGGGCCTGGCCGATCAGGTGCCGGGTGAAGCGCTGTTGCAGCGATTCCATCGCCGTGGGTGTAGCCGGTCGGTTGTGGGCGCGTTCGCGGCGCAACTTCGCAATGGCGGTCATGCTCCGCTGGCCTGGCATACCGTTGTCGGCGAGCCAGGCAGCGAGCGCCCTCTCACTTTGTACGTTGGGCCTGGCCTGTACGGTGGCGGTGATCATCGAGGCGTTCTCCTTCGGTGATGAGGGCGGTTGGCTACGGGTCGCATCGTGGGTCAACCGCCCTCGGACTTTCCGGCGTTGAGTGCAGCCTCCCACACTCTGTCGCCACTTGTCGACGGATGGCGACAAATGGCGACGGTATCGGTCTCATTCGGTCGAACTCACGGGGGTGGAAGGGCAGGCACGCAAGCCCTTCCACCCTCCGGGCAGGTTCAGGCGGCGAGGTCCACGCCGCCGCGGAGCGCCCGCAATCGCCCCAGATAAAGGGCGGTCGTCGACTTTCCGACGTACCCGGCCATCGCGGTGCCCGCGGGCGGCTGGCTCGCGGGGCCCAGCTCCTTCTCCAGCGCTTCCGCGCGCCGGATGATCTCCCGCATGGACAGGCCCTCTTTGAAGTCGGTCCCGACGGTCACCTCGACCGCAGCGTAGGCCGCAGCCAACTCCGGCACCCGCCGCGCGCCGTTCACCAAATCGCTGTTGCAGCCAAGGACACAGAAAACGCAGCTCAGGCGCCGGTTACCCCAGTCGTAAGCCTGGTGGTACGGCAGGCCCGACCGAGCGATCTCCCGCCAGACGTCGGCGTCGCTCCACCCGTGGATGGGCCGCCAAGTGGTGACATGCCGCTTGCCGTTGCTCGCCGACCGGTCGATCTCGACCGGCGCCAACTTTGCACGGTTGTCGCTCTCCGCGGCCCGCTGCCCTATGCACGCCAGGATCCGCACGGGACGGCCCAGGTGCGACAGCTCCCTCACAAGGCGCGTGTAGAGGGTCCAGATCGGCCCTCGCTTCTCGCCCGAAGTGCACCATCGTGCAGCCGAGGACGGCCAAGCTGGCGCTACCTCCACCGCGGACGGGTCCGCGCCCTGCTCCAAGGCCTCCAGCTCCGCCTTGGCCTTGAGCTTCTGGAAGCGCAGCACCACCCGCTCGAGGAGATCCGCGCCCGTCGACCGGACCACCTCGAACCGGCGGACACCGGCAAGCCGCGCCTGCTCCTCCGCGAGCTCCCGCGCGCCCTTCCACTCCACCCGTCCCAGGTCCGCATGGACCACGACGACCTTGTCGAGCATCCCCAGCCTCCTGGCCCGACCAGTGACGTACGAGACCATCGCCACGGAGTCGTTACCGCCCGAGGACGACACGACGACTACGTCGGCGTCCTGGATCAGCTCGTCTGGGACGGTCGTTGGCGGTGCGAATGGCACCGAGGCGTGCACGGTCCGCTTCCGCTTGGGCTTCGCCAGCGTGGCAGGCGGGATGGGGACGGCGGGGAGGTCGAACAGGGCGACAGTCTGCATAGCGGGAGCCTCAGGGGTGTGAGCGGGCGGAGAGGGCGGTACAGGCGGGGGCGCGGCGTTGGCTGCGCCCCGGCGGAAAGCGGGCGTCAGCGCGCGTTGAAGACCTCGTGTCCGTTGACCGTGACGTGCAGGGGCACGGTCTCGCGGGCGCTGATGAGGTCGTCGGGGATCTCCCCGGTGTCCAGGTGGACGGATACAACGAGTTGCCCCCGCTCCGCGTCGACGTAGGCGTGTACGGCGGCTCCGGCCACGCGGATCGCCGGGGTGTCGCAGTCCCCCTCCAGGAACGAAGCCCGGTTCAGCTTGCGGGCCTGGTCTGCGGTGATGTTCATGGTTGAGCCTCTCTGGTGGTGTGGAGACGTGCGGCTTTAGAGACCGGGGCGCGCCGCGGGCGCGTACCGGTCGACCGGAAGCTGCTATTGGCCGGGGGGCGCGTCGATGTTGAGCGCCCGGAGGACGGCGTTCAGAACCGTTCCCGGGTCGGCGCCCTCCTCGCTTGCAGCGCTTTCGATGGCGTGCCAGGCGGCGTGATGCTCGATGGGCGTGAGCACACGGCGGCCGGGCACGGCCTCAGCGGGCGGGGTGAGGACGAGACGCACCAGCCGGTACCCGTCGTACTGGTCGGTCTCCCTGTACCGGAGCACTTCCCAGCTCGCCGCCTGGAACAGATCCGCCCAGCGGATCAGTACGCGTTCGCCCACCGCCCTTTCTCTCGCCCGGGCAGCACGGCTTGCGGGGGCTGCGGCGTCTTCGCGCAGGTACGCCAGGACAACCTCGCCGGCGAGCATGCGCGGGTCGAGGTAGGCCCCACTCCCAACGCAACGATGGTCCCGAAACGCTGCCAGAGGCTGACAGGCCTGCACGAGGACGCGGATCGCGGCGTCGACCTGGGGTGCGGTCAGGTTTGCGGCGAGAGCGCCGTACACCATGGCGGCTGGGCGGGTGGAAGTGCTCATGAGCAGGGTCTTCCTTGTCTGGGGTGTGCCGGTGGAGGAGGGCCATGGGCGCGGACGGTGCGGCACCGGGCGTAGAGAGCTGTCACGCGGTGCAGGGCACGCCGTGCAGCTCCCCTACGGGCGTCCGTCGCGCAGGGCCTGAACGCGGCGGGCGGCGTTGACGCCGAGGTGGGTGAGGCGGAAGTGCGTGAAGCCGGGGTAGTCCCGGACCGTGGAAGCGAGGCGTCCCGTCGAGGTGTGCTCCTTCACCCACTGGCGGCGGGCCATGATGTCGAGCGTCCGGCCCTTGGCGCCCGGGACGCGGTGCGAGGAGTGGGCGAGCGCGGCGATGAGCAGTTCGCCCTGGTGGTCGCTCGGGGTGGCGTTGACGGACGTGTTCGTCGGCATGGCGGGATCTCTCTGTCGAGGCGTACGGGGGCGGGGGTAGGGGCCGGGGGCGGGTGAGTGGCCCCCGGCCGGGTGGTGCTGGCGTATTGGTCAGACGGCGAGCTCGATTACGGGGCAGTCGTCCCAGGACATGTGTTCGCGCGGGAAGCGCTTGCATCGGGCGCACTCGGGCAGCGGGGCGCTTTTCAGGGGGTAGAAGCCGTGTCGGCCGCTGGGATACTCGACGACGATCACGCCGCCGGGGGCCTGGTAGACGGGGGTGCCCTTAGCGATGTATCGGCGGATGCACGCGGCAAGCTCGGCCTGCGAGGCCAGGTGCCGGATGTCCCGCCCGTCCCGGTGGCGGCCGAAGTTCTCGTAGGCGGGTGCCGCCGGCTGCACCGGTTCAGTGACCGATTCCAGGGCCATGCCGAAGAACTCGTTCCGGCCCATCCAGCCGTACCGGCCGGGGGTGACAATCAGCGTGCGGTTGGGGCCGCGCCGAACGTTCCAGCGCTCCGTTCTGGCCCACATCGCCCACTCCCAGGCTTCCAGGGTGGCGGTGTCGGCCGGGAAGGGGTGGTGGGAGATGGTGACGGTGTCGATCCCGCCGGAGACGAGGAAGCCGGGAGTGCGCCCGTACTCCAGCGCATGCGGGCGGGGGGTCTCCGTGCGGCGAAGGCCCCGGTTCGTCAGCGCGCGGGTCACCATGTTGCGCACGATCGCGTCCGGGGTCGGCGGCTGGTAGGTGTCGGGGTCGGGGACGCCGTCGTCGACGAGCGGCGCCATGTTGTCCGGACCCGAGGGCAGCACCACGGTGAACTTCTCGCCCTGGCGGGGCACGCGGTCCGTCTTGGCGCCGTAGGCCCGGCACCATGCGGCGAGCTCGTCACGGGTCCGGAACGCGCCGAGCGTATTCGCCGACCCCGGCTCGTAGACGAAGATGGCGTCGGCGGAGATGCCCCGCTCCTGGTTGCGGCCAACATGGTCGGCGGCGAGCCAGACGGCACGCGCCCGGGCGCCCCAGTGACGGCCGATCGTCTCGGCGGTGAAGTCGCGGCCGGTGCGCTGGCTCGTGTAGTACAGCTCGAGCGTGCCTCGGAACAGCATGATGGTGCCTCTCTGCGGGGTGTACGGCGTAGATGGGGGAGGGCCGGGGGCGCGGTGGTGCGCCCCCGGCTGGGGGCTAGCTCAGGAACCGTGCGGCCGCCTCGCCCGGGGTCAGCTCCTCGCCGCTGGGGAGGCGCCACCGAAGCACGCCGCCGAGCTCGTCGTTCGTGACCATCTCCCCGGGGGCGTTGGCCGCCCGCAGACGCTCCGGCAGGGACACCCGGGTCGTGGCGGTCGTGACCGTGACGCTGCGGGGCGCCGGGGGCGACTTGGGACCGCCGCTCTCCGGCACCTCGACGGGCCACTGGACGGTTTCGTCGCCCTGGGCCGACCAGGAGTCCCCACGAACCAGCCGCGATCCCTCCCACCTGCCGAGGAACGACCGCGGCACGTGCCCGTCGGCGTGGACATCGTGGACGTTCAGCACGGTGCCGAGCCACGAGTAGACGAGGCCCTCGCCGGTGCCGGCGAAATACGGCGGGCAGTTCAGTTCATCGAGCCGCACGCGCATCCCGCGGTCGCGGACGACGTCGCCCTTCTGGAGTTCGCTGGAGGCCTTGAGGACCGTCGTGGCGGCCGGACGGAGGCTCTGGAGCGCGGGAGCGTCGGTCACGCCGTCTTCCCGTTCGACACGGCCCACGATCTCCCCGCCCGACGACCACACGTCGCGCAGCCGGCCGCGGCCGCCCGGCACGAGCCTGGGGCTCTCCGGGGCGTGGACGATGCGGCCGTCGTACTCGACCAGGTCACCCAGCTGGAGCCCCGAAGCCTTGATGGCGCCGTAGAAGTCCGCTGCGGGAGTGGGGGCGACCGGTTCCGGCGTCGGGGCGATGATGGGCGCGGTTGCCCGGGCATCCGGCGTGTTTGCCTTCTCGACGTGCTGGTCCTCGTAGGCGGTGACGTCGGTGGCGAACGTGGCGCATTCGCGGATCCGGTGGGACTTGTGGTCATAGCCGCACAGGACGCAATACGCGCCCCCTGACGCGGCATTGTCCGTGCACCCCTCGTCACCGCACACCCCGCACTCCTGTGCCTGTGCGGGTTCCTGGGGGGTGGTGTCTGGGGTGAGTGCGCGGGCCGACGGCACGCCGATGATCGCGGTCTTCTTCCAACGGCGGACGTCCGGCTTGGAGTCACCCGGGGTGCTGGACGTCAGGCTCACGCGGAGGAAGCAGGGGGAGGCCTCCTCGACGGCCAGGACTTCGACGACGTGGCCGCCGTTCCACATGACCTTGTCGCCCGGGGTGAGCTGCTGGGCTTGGACGGCGGGGACTCGGCCCACGCCCTGGATGCGGGTGGTCTGTGCGGCGGCGTCGGGGTTCTGGGACATGCGGGGTGCTCCTAGGTGTGGTGTGGCGAGATGGGAGGGTGCCGGGGCGCGGCGGTGAGCGTCGCGCCCCGGCGGTGGTGCTAGCTCTTGCAAGCGGCGAGCAGGAACCGGAGGAAGGCCAGCTCTTCGACGTCGGCACGGTTGGGCGAGACGCCCAAAAGGGCTGCCAGTTCGGCGCTGAGGCGGACGACGGCCCGGTCCGTGTACCAGTCGGCGACGTACTCGGCGACGGCGGCCGCGTTGGTGAAGTGGGGGCCGTGGACCTCGCCGAGGTGGCCGAACGCGTCGGTGGCTTCGAGCCCGGAGCCGAGGATGGTGTGCCACTCGGTGGCGGCCCCCATCGGCTCGTCCACGAACATCTCGTTCTCGGTGTCAGGCGTGGACGCGTAGGCCCGTACGTAGTCCCGCTCGTCCATGTCGGGGAACTCGGTGCTGTCCTGGTCGGCCCCGATGATGAGCCAGCTGGTGCCCATCCGGTGGTCGCTGTCGAAGTGGGCGCGGATCCCCCACGCCGCGAGCGCGGCGGTGAGCTCCTGTGCAGCTGTGGGCGTGGCGGTGACGTCGGTCATGACTGGAACTCCTCAGTACGTGGCGCGGAGAGGGTGCCGGGGCGCGGCGGTGAGCGTCGCGCCCCGGCGTCGGCGAGATCAGGGCCGGACGTCGGTGACGTCGTAGAAGAGCTCCAGGCCGCCGAGGAACCGCTGAGGGGACAGCCGCAGGGCCGTGTAAGCGAACTCGTCCCGTACGGCCTTCTCGTACGCCATCTCCGCCATCACGCGGTGCTCGTGGTCGGAGACGAGGAACCGGGCGGGGGTCCAGTAGTCGACGGCGTACCGGAGGGTGCCGGTGACGGGGTCGACGTACTCCACGAGCTGGATGACCAGCTCCGGCCTGAGAGCGGCCCCGATGCGGGACTGCCGCAGCGGCTTCCCGCCGTGGACGACGAGGGAGTAGGTCTCGTGCTGCTCCCGCTCGACGTCGGTGGGCCCGTGGGACTGGAGCACGGTGCGCATGGGCCCGTACTGCGCGGTGAGTTCTGCCATCGGCTTGACGGCCAGGGCAGCATGCATGGGCGTTCCTTCCTTCGGGGGGTGTCGACGGTTGCTCTCCGCCAACAAGGAAAACATTACAGCATGGAGAGTGTTGGTGGTAGCTAATCCTGGAAATAGGGGCGCACGCGCTAGTCGAAGCGCGACGGTGTAACTATTAGAGGGCGACTGTCAGGCGATCAACGTAACTGTTCCGACGGTCTTCGCCTGCCGGATCCGAGGCACGCCGCCCGTACGCCGCCGTGGCGCTGGCTCCGGCAACTTCCGCACGGGCTCCCCCACGGTGCCAGCGCGCCCGGTCAGCTGCGTCCATCGCTCCTCGAACCGCGTGCGCTGCTTGTCCCGCACCCCCGCCGGCGCGGCAACCAGGTACGCGGACGTAGAGGGGAACCCGTCGCCCTCATCCAGGTAGTGCGCCCTCTCGAGGCCGGAATGCTCACCGCGGCGAAGCTGCATCGCGTGCTCGGCCGCCAACTCCTGGACGTGCTGCTGCGCCCCGGCCCGCGATCCCTCCCACACGGTGCGCACCGACCGCCAGGCCTGCCCCTTCTTGGCCACGCCCCGGCACGCGTCCGGCCCCGAGCACCAAGGCCCGAACCTGCCTGCCGGATGCTCCGTACGGCACGCGTCCGTACGCGGCTGCCGGCACCACCAGCGGGGAGCGCTGCACGACTTGCCGTGCTGCTCCCGGCAGTCAGCCGTACGGGCCGCGTGATAGACCCGGCGCACCTCGTACACCGCATACGGGGCCTGCTCCAGCGACAGCTCGAACGCGTCGAGGACAGCGGTGTTCCGTCCGTCCTCGGTGAGCCGCTTCCGCAGGGACGTCGTCCCGTACAGGGCCACCCGCTCGTTCAGGGCCTGGCTGACGTACTCCAGGCGCAGCACGTCCGCCGCGATGTGCGGGTGGGCGCGCAACCGGGCCTCGTGGGCCTCCCGAGACGCACACACCCCGCTGAACGGGCAAGTCGCGCAGTACGACTTACGGATCGGCTCCCCAAGCATCCCCAGGACGTACGCCTCCACCGCGGCCCGCTCCATGCCCGCATCGATGAGCGGGTAGAACGGTTCGCAGATGGTGCGCCCAGCCGCCCGGTTCAGCTCCCGCTGGATGCCGCTGTCCTTGTCCGCGCGCCCCCGCTCCCCTGCGTGGTAGCCGATGACCCGCCGGAAGCTGTCCACGCCGAACTCGGCTTCCGCCCACTGGTCCAAATCCCAGCCCTTGAACCGCTGCGAGCACGTGCGCTTGCCCTGTGCCATCTGGGGCACGGTGCCGGCCAGGCGGAGCTCGTCCGACAGGCGCCAGGGGCCTTGGGCGAAGATCCGGCGCGGCGCACGGGAGTCGTCAAGGACAACTACCCCGTCGGCATCCTCCGGGCCGCCGCGGGCTATCTGCACCAGCCGTACCCGCTTCTGGCGGAGCAGCGGCAGCACCAGGCGGTTTACGTAGTCGAGGGAGTCGGGCCATTCGTCGCCCGTGACGGCGTGCACGACCACCAGGTCTGACAGGTCCCGCGCGAGCCCGTAACGCCACGGTGCGGCCAGGAACATCAAGAGGATGGCGGTGCTGTCCGCCCCGAGTCCGTACGACAGGACGGTGATCCCAGACCGGCGAGGCTCTCGCGCCGCCGGCACAGGAACCGGGGCGGGCAGGTCAAACAGGGCAGAGGCAGGCACGAGACGTTCCTTGCTTCGGAGGGGCGGTGGTTGCTCTCCACCGGGGCAGTACGGGTGGGCGGTCGGAGGGACGGTCACCCCGCAGGGGCGCAGGGCGTACCGGGGCGCCAGGAGCTGAGTGAGCCCCTGGCGCCCGGTGGGGTCAGTAACCGGCGGGCGGGGGGGGGGCTTCGGCGGCCATCCCAGTGCGGATACGGGCCGCGGCCTCCTCCACCATGGCCCTGGCTTCGGCGGTGGGCGGCAGCACCGCCAGGTACGAGCCGTGGTAGCCGCTCTTGTACTCCGCGAACCAGCCGCTGCACTCCAGGAGATCCCGGTACACGTCCAGCCACTCCGGCGACGGCTCACCCTGTGCGTCCTGGGCGTACAGGCCCACGACGTTGTGATTCGTGCGGAAGACGAATCCGGCGGTACCGGGCCGCGCCTCGCCGTAGCCCACCTTGAGCAGCAGCATCCGCGCGTGCTCCTCGATGACCTCGTTCGTGGCTCGCCTCTGGGCGTCCAGACGGGCGCCCTCCTCGTACGCCTTCCGCCCCAGCTCGGCTCGGCGCGCACGGTCGTTGGCCTCGCGTTGCTCCTCATCAGCGGCGGCCAAGGATGCCGAGGTAAGACGGGCGATGGAGTCGACGGTCACTACCAGGTGGTGGTCGGGTGAGAACACCCTCCGGTCCCCCATGACGCTGTCGCGGTGATCACGAGGCTCCCAGGTCACGGCGACGGACGGCTGATACGGGTGAACAAAGCGGTCCACGGTGCCGATGGTGCGGTCTTCGAGTCGAACGGCGGCGATGACGTCCATGCCCACGACCACCTTGTCGGCGCGCACCGGAACGGCGGTCCCATCGGCGACGGCGGCGTACGTCTCGGCGAAGTACGCCGCAAGGCCGTCGTCCAGGGGGTCAGCGACGGCCTGGACGGCGGCGCTGACACGCTCCTCCTCGGTGGCAGGGCGCAGTTCGTGCACGCGGCAGGGCCGGACGCCGTGCCCGTCCTCGTCAGCCACCAGGGAACGCACCATGTAATCCGGGCTGGCCCAGCTCCCCACCGTGCCCAGGTACTCCGGCATCACCCGGTGCCGGCGCTTCTTCGAGTCGAACACCACGGGCCGGACGATCACCAGGTCCCCGACCGCGTATCGCTCCCTCTCCGGCTTGACGGTGGCCGCTGCCTCTTCCCGGGTGGCCGGGCGCAGTTCCACCGTGCCCCGGACGTCCCTGTAGACGATGCGGGCCCTGGAACCTGCGGCGGACATCTCCCGGACGCCGTCCTTGCCCGGCTTCATCATGGCGTTATCGATCTCCCGCATGGCCTTGGCCGAGTCGATGCGCTCGGGGGTACCGCCGTTCACGGTCCGCATGTGGAAGAGCTGCGGCACGTACGCGCGGTCCTCCACGCAGATGGCGCCGTCCGGGTCCTGGGTGAAGGCGGCCCGCTTGAACCGCAGGTTTCCCACGATCGTGCGGACGTGCGACGCGGGGATGCCCTCGTGAACGCGCTCGTCGCCCACATACACCGCGTGCGGGGCGTCGACGACGTCCTCCACCGTCGGCACGGGCCCCTGACGCCACAGGCGGATGGAGACCGGCTTGCAGCCCCACAGGCGGCTCGGCGCCGGGCGGCGGGACTGGTAGGCCGACAGGGCCCTGATCAGCACCCGGTCCCACCCGCGCGGGTCACGGTCTCCTCCCTCGGCGATGCTGTTGGAGAGGGCGGCCACTTCCTCCGGGGTCATGTGGTGGAGCTGCTCGCGTATGGCCCAGTACCGCTCGTCATCGGTGAACAGGACCCGCACGTTCTCGCTCGCGGCCTGCTTCCGGATGATCCGGCGTACCGACTCCTTGTTCGCCTTCCCCTGCTCCGTGCCCGCGTCACGGGACATGACGGCGTCCACCAGGTCGTGGGTCACCACGTGGCCGTTGTGGAGCCGGGCGGAGATGAGCACCTGCAACGCCATCGCTTCGGCCCGCTCGGTAGGAGTGATCGACATGGTGGAGTCCTCTTCGTTCGGTGGGCCCGGCTGCTCGCCGGAGGGGGGGTTTCTGCACTTTCTGCACCGCCCTACGCGTGCGCGCGCGATGGGGGCGGGTTCCGGGGCCGCCTGCGTGGTGGCGGGCGGCCCCGGGTGGGGTTCAGGGGCGCGTGATGCCGATGTACTCGACGGGGACGTCGGTCACCCGCAGGTAGGCCTTCTTCGGGTCCTTGCGGTGCAGGAGCTTGCGGGCGTTCTCGACGCCGTTAAGGCGTCCGTCCAGCCGCTCGAACTCCAGGAGGATCGGGGGGTGCGCGGGCAGCGTCCACTCCTCGGTGCGGATGCAGGCCGCAATCTGCGCGGTGATGTGGCGGCCGTACGGGCCGCTGCGGTGGCAGTGGACTTGCACCACGGGCGTGCCGGTGGAGATGCCGGCAAACTCCTCGGGGCTGGCGTCGACCTGGAGGTAGGCGAGGGCGGCGGCGCGGATGGCGCTGGGGGTAACGGGCATGTCGGTACCGCGCATACGGGCCGCGGTGGGCTCCACGGCCAGGATGGCGGCGCGGGCGCTCTGTACGGCGGCGTGGCGCAGCTTGTCGGCGTGGGTCTCGGCGTGGAGGCGGGCGAGGCCCCGGGAGAGCTCACGGGCGGCGTAGGTGGCGTTCTCGGCGTCCTGGACGTCGGCGTGTGCGTCGACGAGCTCCACGCGCTGCGCGGGCCGGGTTCCGGGCCTCAGGGCGCGCAGGTGCTTGGCCAGGGTCGCCAGGTCGTCGGGGTCGGTGGAGAGGGAGGCGGGGAGGGTGGCGGCGTAGGCGGCAAACGCGCCGAAGTGCGGCATGCGGGGTTCCTTCGGGTTGGGTGGGGCCCGGTTGCTCTCCGGGCGGTTGGGCGGCGGTGCGCCCTGCGCCTGTACCGGGCGGGCCGGTAGGGGGGGGCGGGGCGCACCACCCGCCGGGTGGCGGGCGGTGCGGGGCGGCTTACAGCCCGGCGGCGAGGCGGTCCTGCTCCAGCCAGGCGGAGAACAGCTCTTCATCGATCTCGCCCAGGCGGGCGGCGGCGTAGGCGGAGGAGCGGTCTACGGCGATCACGTTGTGGATTTCGGCGCCCTCGATGGCGCGCATCTCCACGTGCATGTCGTTGACGACGTCGTCGTAGGTGGTGTCGGCGGGGGTGAGGGTGAGGCGGTGGACCTTGGCGGCCGGGGTGCCCGCGTCGGTGGTGATGGCGAGGAAGTGCAGGAGCTGGGGCTTCTTTTCGAGCGATACAGACACGGGGTGTTCCTTCGGTTTGGGCGGTACCCCCGGTTGCTCTCCGGGGGTGTCGGCTGGGCTTCCTTGCCGACACCCAGAACATTACAGCATGGAGAGTGACTGACAAGGGGTTGCGATGAACTTCCCTCGTAATGGCAGGTCAAGGCGCTAGGGCGGATCCATTCAAACCCCATGCTGTACTTTTTCGAGGGGGGCGGGTAAGTTCTGCATCACGCCGAACGGCCGCCCGGGGAGAGCAACCCCGGGGCACACCCCAAACGAAGGACACCGCCATGCGCTTCCTGCGCTCCGTACGTACCCGCTACGCCCTGCTGGCCGCCGGAACCGCCCTGGTGGTGGGATCGCTCGCCGGAGTCGCTCACGACGCCGTGGGCCGCGCTGAGGCGTCCGAGGCCGCTCTGGTCGAAGCGTTCAACGACGGGTTCGTCGACGGCCGCGCAGACGGCATGGGCGACGACAACCGCGACGGCGTCGTCGACGAGGACGAGTCCGGCTGGGACTGCCGGACCATGGGCAACCGCGTGTGCGGTGCGGACGTCCCGCCGGAGTGCACCGGCGCCGGGGACGCGCTCCCCCTGTGCGTGACGGTAGCGGCCCGGCCGGCCTACACCTGGACCGCTGCCAACGGCCAGCGCGTGGACGTCGCCGACGGTCGGACGGAGATCCGCAACCTGCCGGAGAAGCCGGGCACCGAGGACTTCGCCGCCGTGATCACCGCCCTTGACGCCGAGTGGAACGCCGCCCACTGACCCACACCGCCACCGGGCCGGGGCGCTGCGCCGCCCCGGCCCGTACGGAAGGACTTCCATGCCGCACGCCACCCAAACCCTCACGCTTCCCGGCAGCACCGACCGGTTCATCGTGACCGCCCGCCCGGACGGCGCGGCCGCCCAGGGACACCAGCCGCTCCCCGAGGGCATGACCACGGCCCACATCGTCCCCGCCCTGGCGGGCGACGTGCAGCCTGGGGACGTCGTCCTGGGGGAGTTCGAGGCCGGCCCCGGCATACGCACCACGGTCTACCTCTGCACTCCGTACATCGCCGACCCCCACCAGCTCCACCAGTGCCCGTGTGACGACTGCGAGGAGTGCGAGGAGTACGCGGGCCTGGCCTACCCCGAGGGGTACGTCTGCCTGCGGCTGTCCGACACCTACGAGTCGTGCGTGATCCTCTCCCGCGCGGCGCCGCTCGCCGTTGTTCGTCACGCCGTCGCCGCGCAGTTTCCGCCGCCCGCCGATCCCGAGGTGGACCGGTTCGTCATCGATGGCCCCGGCCCGCTTCACGGCCCGTACGAGGGCCTGCGGGCCCCGCGTACCTGGGGCCCGTGGGACAAGGTCAGCATCAGCCAGGAGGTGGCCGAACAGCTCGCCCAGGACCTGAACGCCGACGGCGCGGGCAGCGGCCTGACGGCGGAGTGGAAAGCGGACTGGCTGGTGATCAGCTGGACTGCCTACTACCAGGGCATGCTCAGTGCGGACCGGCGGTACGGCGCGGCTGGCCGTGAGGTTGTCGAGCCGGACGCGGACGGCCGGTACCGCATCGGCCGTCTGTGGCGCTGGGCGCTGCACGAGGAGCCGTCCGCCTGACCCGCCCCGGGGGCGCAGCACTCGCCCGTGCTGCGCCCCGCCGCCCCTTCAACGCCAGACAGGAGCCTGCCGTGTCTCTCCCCCGTAACCCTCAGCCGTCCGCCCGTCTCGCTGCCGACGACGGGCCCGACTGGTCCGCGATGCAGCGCGCCGACTTCGACCCGGACGCGCCCTTGGCCCTGGTGGAGGCGCGGTCCGTGGCCCGCCCTGTGCCGGCCGTACCGGACGCGTGCGGTACGGAAGCCCTGTTCGGGGACGAGCCCGCCCCGAAGCGGCCCACCCGGCATGCGCAGCCGGCCCAGGCCCCCGGGTACGAGACCGACGCCCTGTTCTAGCTGGCAGTTGGTTACAGCTAGGCATGCCTGACCCGACGCACTCAGGCGGCCCGCCGGGGTCGAATCCGGGTTGCTAGATGGGAGTTCTGATCTTTTTCAGCTGACCCCCTTCCGCCATTCACTCTCCATGCTGTAATGTTTTCCATGTCGGCAGGGAAACCCGCCGAACCCCCGGAGAGCAACCGGGGACACCACCCGAACCGAAGGAACCCGCCATGGCTTCTGTCGCCGCCCGCACCGCACTGTCCGTCCTCCGCGACCGCATCCGCGCCAACCGCGCCGCCGCCCGTGAGCAGCGCGCCGCCGCCATCGCCGCCCGCCGCATCCGTACCGGCCCCCGCTCCCTCACCACCCACGTGATCGCCACCGGTGCCGCCCCCGACGTCATCCAGGGCGCCACCAACGCCCTGCGGACGCAGGCCAAGAAGGCAGGCATCCAGGGCCGCGCCGCCCGCATCCGCCGCACCTTCGGCGGCCGGATGCGCCACGCCGTCACCGTCTACCGCTACACCGCCGAGCAGGTCGCCGCGATCGTCGCGAACTACAAGCCGCGCAAGGCGGAGTACAAGGCCATCCGCGCCGCGCTCCTCGCCGCCTGACCTAGCCACCACCGGGGGCGCACACTGCGCCCCCGGCCCCGGCCCCCACACCCCAGACGGAGAGACGCCATGACCACCAGCACGCCCCTGCCCAACGCCCTGCACGCCGCCTCCCGCGCCCGGGCCATCGCCGAGATCGCCCGCCGCCGTGCCCTGCTCCAGCACCCCGCCGGGGACGCGCTGACCACGATCGCCGAACTCCTCGACGACGTGGCCCAGGAGTTCGAGGCGTTCACCCCCGACGAACTCGACGGCATGACCCTCATCAGCTCCGTGCCGTTCGACGCGTCGTTCCTCCTCTCCATCGCGGAGGACGTCGTGGCCAAGAACCCGGCGACCGGCTTCCCGGCCCACTTCGGCCAGTACGTCATCTCCGCCGTGTTCGGCACCCTCGAACTCCCCGCCCCGCTCCACCCCGTCAGTGCCCAGCTCGCGGCCCAGGAGGCCAACCTGCGCGCCGGTCTCCAGCTGCTCCACGAACGGCACCTGACGGGCGCCGGGGAGCAGCAGGGAGCCGCGCTCTACCTGGAAGCCGCGTTCAAGCTCCACATGAAGTGGACCCGGCTCGCCGCCGAAGTGGCCGTCGACAACGCCCGGTCCTGCAACCGCCCCACGTAGCCACCCCCGCCGGGCGGGGCGACACAAGCCCGCCCCGCCCGGCCCACTCCCCGGCGAGAGCAACGCCGGACCCCACCCAAGCGAAGGAACCCGCACACCATGAGCCACCCCGCCCAGGGCCCCGAGACTCCGTTCTCCATCGCCAACATCGCGCGCACCGCCGCCCTCACCCTCGGAGAGTCCTGGTCGTCCGTGCCCGGTGTGTTCGGCGTGAGCGGCACCGTCCACGCACCCGATGGGCGCTGCTATCTCGTGGAGGTCGGCGACACCAGCAACATGAGCCGCCCGAGCCTCTGCGTCTGGCACGACGACGACCAGCGTGTCCTGGACGCGGCATCGGAGGAGGACGGACTGGTCCACCTCGCCGACACCGTCGCCGTCACGATCCGGCTGATGCACTACGCGGACAGCCCCGCCCCGTGGAACGCCGGGCACCACCTGCGCGCGGTACTCGCAGCGCACGGCCGCACCGCCCGCACCGAGGCCCACAGGGACGGGGCGTACATCGTGCTGGCCGGGCACGACGGTCAGTTCGTCACTATCAGCGGGTCGACCTGGCCGGGCGACGAGAACTGCCACGACTACGCCCCCACCGACCACGACGGTTGGACCGCCGTACTGCGCGACGCGGACGGCACCCAGACCCGCGTCATCTATCAGTCTCCCGAGGGCCTGAACCACGACTTCGCGGAGGACACCGCACTCCTGGCGGCCGTCGTCCTGCCGCTCACCCCCGCCCAGGCCCCGTAACCCGCGCCGTGCCGGGCGGGCGACACAAGCCCGCCCGGCGCGCTCCACTCCCCGGCGCAGAGCAAACGCCGGCACAACCCCGAACCGAAGGAACCCCATGCCCAGCAAGACCGTCACCAGCCCGTACGCGCCTCACCCCGGCACCGAGTACCCGTTCTCCATCGGCGACATCGCGTTCGCCACAGCTCGCGCCCTGGGGGATGCCTTCACCGGGGACTCCGGATGCTGGGGGGTCACCGGCCAGGTGCACGGCGCGGGTGACCGCTGGACGATCAGCGTCGACTACGAGGGCGACCTGTGCCTCACCCCGGAGCACGGGACCGACCCGATCCACTACTTCCCTGACCTCACCGCCGGGGACGGCCTGGACGAGATCGCCGCCGCCGTCGCTGAGGCGATCCGCGTCGACATCGTGCGCATGGCCACCCACCCCCTGAAGAGCGCTGACGACAACTGACCCCGCGATGGGGCCGCGCCCACCCACCTGCGCGGCCCCATCGACGAGGTCCACGTCGAGCTCGACCCCTGTTGAACGTGGCGCGTGTGCCACCTTCCCTATCTAGTCCCCATGCTGTAATATTTTGGGTGTTGGTGGAGAGCGACCGCCAACCATCCCAAACCGAAGGAAGAATCATGGTTGCCATGCGCGCCTGGACCGTCACCGAAACCGTCCCCTGTCCCACCTGCAAGGCCACTGAGGGCGCCCCCTGCAACCTCGTGAAGAACACCGTTAAGGTCGCCCGGAAGTACCACCAGGCGCGCTCCCGTGCCGCCGGACTGGACTTCTGGGTCCCGACGCCCGCGCACCACCTGACCGACGAGACCGTCACCGAGGCGCCCGCCCAGCAGGCGGGCACCACCACGGCCGTCGAGGACCCGCACCCCGCCGACACCACGGCCACCGTGCTGGGTTCCCTCCCCGCCGAGGCTGACCAGCCCGTGGTCCGCGCCGCCCTCACCGTCTTGGACGGCGCCCCGCTCGCCGAGGTCGGGCGCACCATCACCCCCGACACCACCGGCTGGTACGTCCGCCCTGACGGCTTGACCGACCCCACCGGCCGCCGGGTCACGGTCCGCTACGTCACCCGGGGAAGCCTTCGCCCCCGCACCCCCGAGACAGGCCGCCGTCTGCGGAATCAGGCCATACGCCGCTTCACACGCGCCGGATGGACGGTCATCCCCGCCCCGCCCACCATCCTCCTGGTCCAGGCCCCCGAGGATCGGCCGACCACCGACACCACGGTGTCCACCCTCGTCTGAGCACACCTACAAGCCCGGGGCCTGGCCACCACGCCACGCCCCGGGCCAATGGCGGCGCGCCCGCGCGTCTCTGGGGCGCGACGTAAACATCACCCGCGTGACCACCTTGCCCGGCCGGAGAGCAACCGACCGGACCCCCGAACGGGAGGAACCCCGCATGATCACTGCCCCCACACCTGCCCCGGCTGTGCCGGCTGTAGCCGACGCCCTGGCCGCACTGCTCCCCGCCCGCCGCAACCGGCCGTGGACGACCGCCCCCGCCGAGCACGCGATGAGGCACGGCGCCCCCTGCGTCCGGCTCACGGACGGCGTGCGTGCCCTGCTGGTCGTGGAGCCGGACGACACCCGGCTGGAGGTGTACGTCGAACGCCCCGACGACTATGCGTCCCACGCGGACATCGTCGCCGACGCCGTCGACCCGGCGGGCGCGGCCCCGCACATCGCGGGGCGCCTGCTGCGCTGGGTCCTCCCCGAACTCGACCGCGCCACCAGCGCGGCCATCGCGCGGGCGGACGGCGGCTTCCACAAGGTCCACCAGCACCGCGCGCAGGACATGACCGAGCTGGGCTACGCGCTCATCGATGCTGGCGCGCACCCGGAGGTGGCGGACGGTTACTGCGGCCCGGGCCTGGTCTGGTCAGCCGCGCAGGGCGGTACGTGGGGTGTGCGCACCGTGCACGGGACCGTGGTGGCCGACTACGTGGGCCCTCTGGGCGGTCTGCACGGCGTTCTGCCGCTCGTGCTTCCCCCGGCGGACGGGCACGTCCCGACGGACACGGGGAGCGTGTTCACGCGGC
Source organism: Streptomyces subrutilus (assembly GCF_001746425.1). Taxonomy (GTDB): domain Bacteria; phylum Actinomycetota; class Actinomycetes; order Streptomycetales; family Streptomycetaceae; genus Streptomyces; species Streptomyces subrutilus_A. Next base: position 47,762 of record NZ_CM007203.1, read on the forward strand.
ACCTGACGGACCGGTACCCGCAGCTCTCCCCGGTCACCGCGCACGAAGTCTCGCTCAACGGCTATCAGGAGCCGGGCGGGTACGTGGCCCTGCCGAATCACGCCGTATCCCCGGACTGCGCCGACGACCAGACGCAGGTGGTCGCCGAGTTCAGCCATCTGGGCGCGGACCTGCTGCTCACCGCCGTCCCCCACCTGATCTGACCCCACGCCCCACCGTCGCGTCCCGGCCCTCTCCGGGGCGCGGCCCCTTCCTGGAAGGCCCTGTCATGACCTTGAGCTCCCTCACCGTGCCCGCGCCGACCGCCGGCGGTCCGGCTGGCGTCAGCCCGCTCGTGCGACCCCTCGCCGAAGGGCTGGCTGCGGCACTGCCCGCGCGCGGCGGGAATCCGTGGACCGTCCAGCCGTACCGTGCTTGGTGGACGATCGAACCGGCCGTCCGTCTCGTACAGGGCTTGCGTGCTTTGGTCGTCGTCGCCGACGGGCCGTGGGATACCGAAGTCGCCTGGCAGCTTCCCGGCCGTGAGCCGACCGGCCCGGATCTGCGTGTCGGGAGCCACGAGGCGGCCCGGATTGCCCGCGGAGTGCTGCGCCTGGTGCTGCCCGTCCTCGACGACGAGGCAGCGACCCGTTCCCGCCCGGGCGCCCCTCTGGTGATGGGGCGGCTCGATGCGCTGAACGAGATCGGGACGGCGATACGCGGCCGCGGCCTGGCCACGCACAACCACGTGGGCCTGCACGCGAACAGCTCCGTTCTGGCCTGGGGCACTCCCTCCGGTCTCCGCTACGCCGTGACGATGCACGGCAGCAACCCCGTGTGCGACCTGTCGGTCACAGGCCCGGTCCGTGCGGTGGAGCGGGTGCTCCCCGGGTTCCTGCCGTTGCCGTCGTCGCGGACGCCCCGGCACCCGATGCGGCACATCAAGGGGCGGCTCGCGCGCCGCCTCGCTGCGCACCTGGTGCACTTCACCGGCGTCGACCAGCTTGACGACGAGGGCCTCGCCATCGGTACGGCCACGGGCCCGTACGGGTACGTCTCGCCGGCGCTGGACCCGGTGGCCCGCGTCCGCGACAGCACCCCGGCGGCTGTGGAGCTGCACGCCGTTGGGGTGGACCTGCTGCTGTCGCTCGCCGCCGAACTGACCCGCTGACCCCCTGGCTGCGGGGCGGGCCCGCAGCTCCGTCATCAGCTTGTACGGCCTGGCCGAGGTCTACGACCTCACCATGTGACCCCGGACCTCACGGCCCGGCCCCTGGCGGGAGCCGGGCCGTGAGTGCATCCTGCGGTCACAGTGCCGGGGTCGGCTCACCCCCGCAGTGGCGGCATGCCTTCCTAGGGAGCGCGACGGCTTCGGCCCTGGTCATCTCCAGGACGGGGTGGATCTTCCGTCCGAGCCGCTCGTTCTTCGCGCGGGTCGCCAGGAACCCGGGGCCACAGTCGGGCCGATGGTACGTACGGCCTTTGGCAGTCGTGATGACGATGTCGCTCACGCCTTCTCCTCACTGGTCCATGAGCCGGCGCCGACTCCGGCTTGGCCGTCGCAGTCGAGCACAGGAGCCGTGGCGAGCGCTACGCCCCCCTACCGCGCGCGTTCGACGGCCGCCGTACCCGTAGGGCGCGCCACAAGCACCGGGCACGGCTCATAGTCCGCCGGTCATAACCCCGACCGGAAGGGACACCCCATGAGTCCCCAGTCCCGCATCACCCGACTCGACGCCCTGGTTCTCATCCTCGCCGTGCTCCTGGTGGGCCTGCTCACCTGCCTGGCGACCCTGGCTGGCCAGATCGGCCGGATCAGTGAGTGCGATACGCCAGCCCCGCGCCCGAGTGTGAGCAGCACCCCCCCCCCCACCCCCACCCCGGCATCGCCCAGCCCGGCCGTGCCGACGCCGCAGCCGACCCGGCCGCCGACCATGCCGTCCAGCACCCCGACCGCCGGCGGTGAACTGGCCGACGACGCGGGCGGCGTATGACCGGGACGCAGACGGAAGCGCACTACGCCGACTAGCCCGCGGCCGCGCCCGGGGCGGGGGACTCCCCCCGCCCCGGGCGCGGCTCTGTTTGTCAGTGGCCGGTGGAACGCTGGGCTCATGACCGAGATGTCCGAACCGGGCGGCGCGCCGTGACTGCCGTCGTGACCGCCGCGAACGCTCTCCCCCCGGGAGAGCTCGCCGAACAGCTCCGCGGCCCCATACGGGCCGTCCTGGCGACTCGTATGGCAGAGATCCGGGCCAGCCTGCCCGCGCTTCCGGCGCGCCGGTACGAGTGGTGGCGCTCCCTGGATGCCGACCAGGCGCGTCGCGCCGCCCTCCTGGACCGCCTGGAAGCGCTGCACGCGCACTTGGGCGGCCAGCCCGCCCTCGGTTGTGACCCGGCGGACCCGCTGCCCGCCGCGGCGTTGGAAGCCGCCGAGGGAACCGGCGATGGGGAACTCGACGGCTTGATTGCCACCTACCGCGCGACGGCCTGCCGCTAGCGTTCGCGGCCAGACACCCCAGCCAGACCGTGAGGGCCAGACCGGCTACGGCAGTGCGTCCCATGACGGCTCCAGGCCCACGCTGAACACCTGCTGCCACGGCCGGTACGCGGGGTGCACCGCCTCAATACGCAGGCGCACCAGAGCAACCCCGGTCTGGTACCAGTCATCCGTCCGCATCCACGAGGGGCGCAGGGTCGGCTCCATCGCCAGTACCAGCCTTCCGCCGAGCTCCAGGTCGCGATGTGTGGCTGTCCGCCCGTCGGAAGACGCGCCGCTGACCCCGGGCCGCAGCCGGTACGGGCCCCACACGGTCTGAGCGATTTCCTCCGCCGAAGGCGGGACCCCGGTAGCGGACGAGGTCCGGTGCACACCGTCATCGCGGACGAACACACGGACCTCGGTCAGACGCTCCAGAGTCGACGGCCCATCCCACGTAATTGTCAGCGAGGCAACGGGGCTGCCTGGATTCTGCCGGACGAGATGGACGTCGAATTTGGGCGTGAACTCGTGGTGCAACCGGTCTCGCTCGATCTGCGCGGCCGCCGCCGCCGTTAGGGCCGCCTGGTCCGCTGTGTCCCGGGCCTGCGCGGCAACCTTCCATGCCCCGGCCGCCGTAACCACGCTGCCAGCCGCCGCCACCGCGCTCAACCACTCCGCCGCGCCCACCGCGTCCCCCTGCCCTCGAACCAGAGCGGCCAGCGTACGGCTGCCGTGACCGGAATCACCGTGAACGGCCCCCATTCCGCCGGACGTAAAGATCACCACGCCGGCAGCGTGCGGCGTTCGCCCGCGCCGCGTCTTGTGGCCCCTTGCGTACGGCCCCGCGGCCGCGAGCGGAAGGAGTTCACGATGCAGCCACACGTCATGAAGGCCCTCCAGGACTGGCGCGCCGCCTGGACCGTTCACGAGCGAGCCGCCCAGGACGCCATGGGGGCCGCCTTCCCCGCCCTCAATCCCACCGTCGCGCCCACCGGATGCTGCGACGTTCAGATGCGGTGGGAGAGCCCCGGGGAGGGATCGGGCACCGCGTGCCTCGATGACCACGGCCGGGCCACCATCCAGTTCGAGGACGTCCCGAAGGAAGCCGTAGGGCAGGCGCTGGCCAAGGTGTTCGGCCCCGGCTGGTTCGAGGAAGGCTCGGGCGGTCTCGCAGAAGCCCAGCCCGGTAAGTACTGCTGGGAGGACGACTCGACCTACGCCGAGTACGAGATCGACATCGGCAAGGACGGGCTCGCCGCGGTCGCCATCTCCTACGTGAAGATCGAGGACATCGTGACCATCCTCGACGCGCTGGAGACCGCGCTGAACGAGGGCCGCCCGATCTGATCCACCCGCCGGGGCTTCCCCCGCGGGGCCCCGGCTCCACCCCGGACGGCATCGGCCGCCTGGAAGGAGCTCCTCCTTGCTCACCAGCGCCCTCGAGCGCACCCCCGCCCCCCTGATCCCCCACAACCCCCGTATCGGCTCCCTGTGCAGCGGCTACGGGGGCCTGGACCTCGCCGTGCAGGACGTCGTGGGCGGCACCGTCGTCTGGCACTGCCAATACGACCCGGAGGACGCCGCGCAGCACGCCGCGGGCATCCTCGGCCACCACTGGCCGACCGTCCCCAACCACGGCGACATCACCGCAGTGGACTGGCAGGCCGTCGAACCCGTCGACGTCCTCACGGCCGGTTTCCCGTGCACCGACGTCAGCCTCGCCGGACGCCTCGCCGGCATCACCCCCGGCACCCGCTCCGGAATCTGGGCGCACGTCGCCCTGGCCATCTCCGTCCTCAACCCCCGATTGGTGGTGATCGAGAATGTCCGCGGTCTCCTCTCCGCATCAGCCGCTCGCAGCATGGGACCCGATCGAAGGCCAGTGGACCCGCAGCAGCGATCCGGGACTCTTCGAGGTCTCGGTGCCGTACTCGGAGATTTGGCCACCCTCGGGTTCGATGCGGAGTGGGTCGTGCACCGCGCCGCGGACGCCGGAGCCCCACACCGCCGCGAGAGGGTCTTCATCATCGCCTGGCCACAGGCGGCGTAACCCTGCAGCGCCCGGCATCAGCTACCCGCGCGCGGCCGCCGTACGCCGCGGCGGCCGCCCCGCCGTCCGCCAGCACCCGGTACCGGCCGCGCCGGCGGTCGAATGCCCCTCGGCGCTGCCGCTCCTCAAGACGCCGACGGCGCAGCTCGCTGTGAACGGGGGCAGCCAGCACCCCGACAAGCGGCGCGAGGGCGGGCACGGGCCGACGCTCGCCGATGAGGTCGAGCACCTGCTGCCCGGGGCCGTCCACTACAGCGAGCCGTCCCCGTCCAGCCCGGCCCTGGCCGCGGCCCTCGAGGGCCAGCTGCCCGCGCTGCTCCCCGTCCCGGAGCGCAGCGTGTGCAGTCCGCGGCCGCCGCTCCCCGGCGAGGCGGTGTGGGGGCCGTACGCTCCCGTGATCGCCCGGTGGGAGCGGGTCCTGGGTCGGGCCGCTCCGCCGGCGACGGACACCCGCGGGCGGCTCTCCACCCGGTTCGTGGAGTGGATGATGGGCCTGCGCCCGGGCTGGATCACCGCCGTACCGGGCCTGTCCCGCTCGGCGCAGCTCAAGGCGTTGGGCAACGGCGTCGTCCCGGCGCAGGCCGCGACCGCGCTACGCCTGCTCCTGACCCGCACCGGCCGGACCTGATCACCTGCAGGTGACGTGACGTACCCCGTAGCGGGCCCGCGTCACGTCGCCTGCAGCTCCACACCGCGCGACGGTAACCACCCCCGTCTCTACGGTGCCCAGCCATGAACCTCGCTCCCGCCGCCCCGTACCGGACCCGCTTCGCACAGATCGCGGTCCGCGCCCGCCACATCGTCGACTCCAACCTGGTTCCGTCCACGGCCGCCGTCCCGGACTGGCCCACCCGACTTGTCGAGCTCGAACAGCTGTGGAGCACTCCCCCGCCGCTGCGCCGCAAACGCCTTGCCGAGATGGGCGACGACGCGCTGTGCGACGTCCTGGTCCTCGCCTACCTACGCGCCGGAACCCCGTACGCCTTGTGGGCGGACACCCCCAGCGGCTTCGCCGAGGACGTCATCGGAACGCCTTCGTGGTCTCGGAAGCGAGCCATCCTGGACGCCACCGTGCAGAACCCCCAGGTCGCCGCTCCGATCTGCTTCGGCGCGGGCAAAACGGAAATCGCCGTGACGCTCGCGATCTGGCACATCGCGGTGCACCGCCCCGGTGATGCGTTCGCGGGTGTCGCCTGCCCGGACCCGCAGGCCGCCTCCGACATCGTGGTGCACCTGGCGCAGCTCGCCGGCCGGGCCGAGCTCCCCGGCTCAGCCTCCGCCAGCTACCGCGGGTGGAGCGACGTGAGCGGAGGGCAGCCGATGCTGCTCGCCGCGGCGATGTGCGCGTATCCCGAGGAAGGCGGGCAGTACGCCTTTGCCGAGGTACGCAGCCCCCACCTGCTGGTGGTGGCCGCCGACGCGGGCCAGCACCAGCCCCTGCAGGGCGCGGCCATCGACTACATCGTCCCGGGCTCGGGCCGCCTAGGCTCGAGCCGCCTGGTCGCCGTCGGAACGCCTTCGCAGCTGCCCGGCAGCTGGTTCGAGGACCTGGCCGGGCGCCCGGGCACGCACACCGTCCGCATGGCCGTCGCCGACCTGCCCCCGGCCACGAAGGAGTTCACCGGCGAATGCACGGACTGCCCGCCCTCGCACGAACAGCACTCCTGGGGGGCCCACGTGGCCGACCCGGGGTGGGCCGAGCGGGCAATCGCCCGGTACGGCCCCGCGCACCCGTACGTCACCAGCCACGTTCACGCCCAGTTCCCCACGGCCGGCCAGCAGGCGACGTAACCACCACGGTGAGGCCATCTTCCCGAGCCATGACGAAGAGCAATGCACGCATCAGGTCCTGGGGGCCCTTCCGCCTCGTTACTTCCACCACGGGAACGTGGGCTGGAGTCACGCTGGGGGTGTGGTCCCTGCAGGCCCGGTTCCTGCCCGGCGCCTTGGAGGCGCGATGGGTGTCCGTTCGGTGGGTGGCAACGGACAAGGGCCCGGCCCGGGGCGACGCGTCCTGGCTGTCCCGGGATACCTGGCGCAGCATGGCGTCGGGCACGGGCTTGGCCCGGCTGTCGCACTGCCTGGGCCTGGACCCGACTTGGCAGGGGTTCGCGCTACGGCTGCCAAGGTTCGACGGCACCTTGACCTGGCGGAGCATCCGAAGGGAACGCGAGGAGCGCGCGCACGACGCCGCCCCCTGCGCGGCATGCGGCATGTAGGAGCGCGGGGCCGGAACGAGCGGACGACGTAAGGCACGGCGGTCGTCCACAGTCCCCGTCTTCGCCCAGCGCGCGCACCAGGGCCGCGACCCAGCCGCCCGACGAGCTGGGCAGAACGGAGACTCGCCGCCGTGGCCCGACGCCGCACCAGCCCCACCGAGGTTGTCCGCACGATCGTCTACGACCGGGACGGCGGCGCCTGCGCGCGCTGCGGGTCCACGCACAACCTGACGATCCACCACCGCGTGAACCGCGGCATGGGCGGCGCCCGGGAGGCGTGGATCAACCAGGCACACAACCTCCTGACCGTCTGCACCGTGTGCAACGGCTGGTTCGAGGACAACCCGAAGGAGGCCTACGCGGCCGGATGGAAGGTCCGCCGGCCGGAGCTCCCGAGTGAGGTGGAGGTCCTGTACCCGGACGGCGTCCTGTACCGCCTGGATCCGGACGGCGCCCGTCGCACGACTGCGGCGGTGGGGCGGTGAGGAGCAGAGCCCGATTCTTCGACTGCGGACGCTGGAGCGCCGGGACGTGGCAGCTGCGAGCGCCGGTGTCGATCTTGATGCTGGGGTTCGTGACTCACGGCCCCGCGCAGCATCCGAGGCGCTGCGGTCTTGAGCTGTGCATCGGCCGCCGTGGGTTCGCGGTGTTCCGGTTCCCGAAGCGGGACTACAAGTCGGCGACGTACCCGGCAGGATGCGCCGACTGCCCGGCCTGCGGCCCCGCCGCCGATCCCACGCCGCCCTCGGTACCAGCTGGGCCCGGACGGTACCCGCCGAGTGATTGTGGAGGCCGCCCGATGAAGGAATGGAAGTCGTACCGAATCACGTGGTACGGGGCCGCTCGATGGCCCAACGGGTGGATCGTGATCGGCGCGGTCTGCACGGTGCTGATCGCGCTCGGCTTCCCGGCCGCCGCCGTCGTGTTCTGCGTGAACCACTTCCTGTCCGAACTGTCGGTGCTCCGTCCCCGGTACCTCAACGTGGGCCGCTGGCGTGTTGTGGTGCGTCCGATGGCACCGTCCTTCCCCTGGGTTGCGGCCGTCCGTAACGCTGACACTCAGAAGGTGGTTGGGATCCAGCTGATCTACGGCCAGACCACCGTGGCGGTCTACGCCTTCAGCCGGAAGGACTGGGCAGACCACAAGGCCCAAGGGGGCCGGGGATGACGGAACGGATGACGGTTCGTACGCAGGTCCGCCGGCCCCGCGGGCTGTGCCTGGGGCCGCTGTGGCTGTGGGCCTGGCGGATCCCCGGTGCCCCAAAGGTCGGCTACGGGAGGATCGCGGTGACGGACACCCCGACCGGGCCGGTAGGCGGGAAGCGCGTGGCGGTGGACGGCCAGGGGTGGACGGTGGTCGTCGGCGGAGTCGCGTTCGCAGTGCTCTACCGGAGGGCGGTGCCCCTCCGCAGCACGCCCCTGTGACAGCCCACTCTCCTTGCTGTAGCATTTCGGCGTTGTTCGGCATTGGGGTTGCCCCAGCCTTTCGCCTTGGCGCGCCGCGCGCCAGAGCTACAAGGGAGACCCACCACCATGCCCAGCGTCAGCGGCTCGCACCACAAGCTCGAGGTACCGGACTACCCCCGCCTCCGTAAGGAAGCGGAAGACGCCGTGAAGGACGAGCTCGGCCGCATGGCCCGCCCGGATGACCGCGTCGAACGGGCCGCCGAGGTCATCCGGCAGGCCGACCTCGAGATCGCCGCGCACGTCGATGACCGCAACAAGTTTGCGGCCTCCCTGTGGTTCTACGAACGCACTCGCGGACTGCCCAAGGTTATGGGCCTGACCACGAACGCCTACCGGCAGGCTTTGTACAGGGCGCTCTACGGCATCGACCCACGTAGTCGTAAAGACACCGACCCGTTCCCCGCTGAGCTTCCAGCCTCTCAGGGTGCGCAGGCGGAGGAGAGCTTGGACAAGATCGCAGCGAGGGCGGGCATTCCGCACTTTGACCCTGCCTATGCCGGCGAACGCCTGCCGGAGTTGTCCCGCATCGTCGCCGAGGCGGCTGCCCGCCGGAAAGTGGCCCTGGAGTTCTTGCAGGACGGGGCGCTGGCGCTCTCTGAGGAGCCGTACGGCTGGGACGGGTACCGCATCGCCGAGCACGCCGGCGTCTCGGTCAAGCTGGTGTGGAAGCACTGGGCTGTGGCCCGCAAGCGCCGCGGGCACTGACCTGCAACAACGATGTACCTGTCGGCCCCGATCCCCCGGGGCCCAATGTTTGGGCCCCGGGGCCGATTACCGGGGCCCAAAAACCCGGCGCCAGGAAACCCGGGCCCCAGAGACCCGGGCGCCGGTCCTCCGGGTTCCGGCGGACTGGGCGCCCTTAGTAACAACATCACGTACCACCAATAAGTAGTTCCGGTGCCCTCGCTGCCGCTCGGGCACCGGCGGGCTTCGAGATGCCAGGGGCACCTGAACGACTCCGCTCCCGGACGGCGGATGGGGCGGGTGTCACAGATTTCGGCCGCCGACGTTCCTCTCAGCGTGACGACGAACATGCCCTTCGCCCCGCAGGCCTTGGCCCGGCACTACTACGAGGCCCGGCGGGAAGTCCTGGCGCTGGCCGGGATCACCGCCACGCCCTGGTACCAGCTCAGCGCCGACGAACGCGCCATTGCCGATGCCGAAGGGCAGATCGTGCAAGAAGCGTTCCGGCGGGCCGCCGAGGAGCAGCAGGCCATCGACGCGCTGCCCCACCGCTCCGCCACCGCGGCGGCCGAGGGCGCTGAGCGGCCGCCTCTCCCCGTCAGGAAGCGGCCCGCCGGCGCGGCCGCGGCGTAGGTGTAACAAAATCTGGCCGCCGACGTACTACTAGTGCGATGCGCCGCACGAGCCCACGGCCACTCCCCAGGTCCGGTTTGGAGGCCGCCGCGCATCGCACCCCAGGCCGGGGTGACGGCCCGCCCCCGCCCCCCGGGTAAGCGGCCTCACCCCGGCACCTACTTCCGCCTCGAGCATGTCTTCGTCACACGAGCGCTCGGGCCGGGAGCCCGCGGTCTGGCCGGGGAGTCTGGGCATGGACGCCCGGCCAGCCCGCGACACAAGCCCCGCCCGGACCGCACCGTCCGCTCATGCCGTCCGTACAGCCTGGCCCCTCCTCGCCCCGCCTGGTCCCTCCCGCGTCGAAGCTGCGCCACGCCCGGCCCGGCATCGTGTCCCGGGACGCGGGGAACGTCGCCGACATCCTGCTGCGCCTTCCCCCGGCCACCCGCCGGGACGCCTTCAAGAACCAGATCACCGCCCGGGAACGGCCCCACGTCATGACGGAGGTCGAGCGGGCCACCGGCTCCCTCTACGGCCTGTGGCGCGACACCCCCAGCGGCTTCGTGGAAGACGTCTTGGGCGAGTCGATGTGGAGCAAGCAGCGCAGGGTCCTGGACGCCCTCGTCGACCACAAGCGCACCGCGGTCCCGGCCGGATTCGGCGTCGGGAAAACCCACCTGGCCGCCCGTGCCGCGGTGTGGTTCGTCAACGTCTACCCGGTCGGCACCGCGCTCTGCATCACCACCGCGACCCGCTTCCGGCAGGTGCAGCGACAGCTGTGGCCGCACATCCGCAAGGTCGTCCCCCGAGCCGGGCTCCCCGGCCAGTGCGACACCGTCCAGTACAAGATGCCCGACGCGTACGGCAACGACTTCGTCGCGGCGTACGGGTTCTCCGCGCCGGCCAACGACGAGGCCGCCATGCAGGGCATCCACATGTCCCACCTGCTGCTCATCGTCGACGAGGCCGGCGGCATCGCGCCCATGATCGGGCACGGCACCAACAACTTGCTGACCGGCGGCCACGCCGCGATGCTCGCCATCGGCAACCCGGCGATGGACGACCCGGCCTCCTGGTTCGAGGAGCTGTGCCTCGAGGGCGAAGACCCCGACGAGCAGACCACCATCACCCTGCCGATCTCCTCCCTCGACTCCCCCGCGATCACGGGGGAGCGGGTCCCCTACTGCAACGACTGCCCCGCCGGCGTCGCGCGGCACTCCCTGGCCCAGCACATGCCCGACCAGGACTGGGTGGACCGCACCATCCGCTCCTACGGCGAGGACCACCCGTACGTCATCGCGAAGGTCTACGCGAAGTTCCCCAAGGGCGGCGGAGGCCTCGCCATCCCGCCGACCTGGGTCGAGGACGCCCGCGACCAGGACGACCCGACCGGCCCGGGCTGGCATCGCCTGTGCGACCTCGGCCTGGAAGGCGAGAACGCCGAGCACACCGTCCGTGAAGGGGCCTGGGTCCGCCTCGGCGTGGACGTCGCCGCCGATGGAGGCGATGAGTTCACGATCTACCGCTGCGTCGGCGACGCGGTGGAGTTCCGGCACGCCTCCGCCGGCGCCGACAACGACAACCAGGTCACCGTCGCCGAAAAGGTCCTCGAGGAGATCCACGCCGCGCAGCGCCTCGCCGACGCCCTCAGCTCCCCGCACAAGGTCCGGGTCAAGGTCGACAAGAACGGCATCGGGCACGGCGTCGTGGGGATGCTGGAGCGCTGGGCCGACAACGGCCGCCACCAGGCGCAGATCGTCGGGGTCATGGTCTCCGAGTCCCCCTCCCAGGACGACCCGGGCGCTGTGATGCGGCCCTGGACGAAACGCGACGAGATGTGGCTGGCCACCAGAAGCCTTCTGCAGCCCGACCCGTCCACCGGCCGCGGCCGCCTGCGGCTCCTCGTCGACCGGAAGGCCGCCACCCAGCTCTCCACGCCCAAGCAGCAGTTCAACACCGGCGGATACACCAAGATCGAGTCGAAAAAGTCGATGACGTCCCGCGGCATGAAGTCCCCCGACCGGGCAGAAGCGATCCTGCTGGCCCTGTACGAACCGGAACCTTTGGTGCAACCCCGCCGTCGAGGGCTCCTGAATTGACGGTTGGACTACACCTATCGGTTCCAAAGGAGGCACACTCTTTACCCATGGGTACGACAGTCCGCCTGAGGCAGGAAGGCGCCGACCGCGCGCTCCCGCCTCTTTCGCCGGCCATCACGCAGCTGAACAGGCTCGTCGAGCTGTTCCGAGCGATGAATGCGTTCAACCCGGACACCGTTTCGGAGGCCCGGCTGAAACAGCTCGAATGGGTCGCCGGGGAGCTGGCTATCGCGGTCCCGATGGGTCTCAGCGAGACCGCCGGCGAGTCCCTCAAAGACCTCCTGGCGCCCGAAGCGGTCAAGGCGTACCTGTCCCTGGGGCGCGGCGGTCATCTGCGCACCATGGCGACCGTCGATACCGACCTCACCAGCGTCGACGCCTCCGAACGCATCCGTATCTACTGCCTGGAAACCTTCGCCCGGCACGCCAAGGTCCCCTTCGAGACCCCCTCCCTGCCCGGCTGGGCGCTCCGTCCCACCGTCTCCGCCCGGTTCCGCGACGTCATCTCACAGCACCTGCAGCTGGAGGCCGGGAAGTGGCCCGAGGTCGACCGGCCCGACGCCATCGTGCGCGGCCTGGCCATGTGGGGCGTCATGTGCGACACCCTGCCGCGCCTCGGCGAGCTCGAGTCGATGCGTCTCCAAGACCTCACCCTCACCGAGGAATCCCTTTCCCTCGCTATCACCCGACAACCGCAGGGCGGTCTACGCGGGAAGATCGCCGAGCCGGAGATCGCGCAGCTCAGCGAGGAGACCGCCTGGCTCCTGTCCCAGTGGCTGGAGCGCCGCGCGGGCCTGGTCCGGCAGCTCCAAGGCGGTGCACCCACCCACCTGTGGCTGTCCACCCCGCCCCACCCGGACGCCGGACTCCCGATCAAGCGCCGCGGCATCAGCAAGTGGTACTGGAAGGTCGCGAACGCCGTGCAGATCGAGCAGGACGCCGCCGGCGTTCCGGAAGCCGACCTCGTACCGACCCGGTGGGAGACGATGCGCCGTACCCTCCTCGCCGAGCGCCAGGGCGCAGAAGCCGACAGCCGCTGACCAGCCAGATTCCCCAGGGGCAGGGCGGGCGCAGCCAAGCCGCTGGTACCGTCCCCCCATGGAGCGCAACGAGACGCCGCCGCCCGGCTTTGACGCTGAGGACTACGCCCGCGTGGAGCGTGCCGCCCACCTGGTCGGCAAGGACCCGCTGACGTTCGTCCGCGACGCCGCGCTCGCGGCCGCCGAGGATCCGTTCCTCAAGGCCCTCGAGCACGCTGCTGACACTGTCGAGCGCCTGGCCACCGTCTTCGACAGCGCCGACACCGGCGTCTCCGCGGTCCGAACGGTCCGCGGGCAGGTCTGGCCCGACGTCCCCCTCGGCAGCAGCGACCTCCACGATCAGCAGCACGGTCACGCCGCGTGACCCGGTACCTCACCCCAGAGCAGCTGCTCCAGGTCGCTGAGACCCTCCCGGGGGACCCGCCGTGCGATGACATGGGCGTCCTCGATGCCGCCTGCTCCCGCATCCAGTCTCGGTACCTGGAGCGGGACGTGTACGGCTCCCTCTGGCTCAAGGCGGCCGCCCTGATGCAGACGCTCGCACTCCACGAGCCCCTCGAAGCCCACAACGACTTCTTCGCCTGGCTCGCAGGCGAGGTGTTCCTGGCCACCAACGGCATCCACATGAACTACGAGCCGAAGGAAGCCCGCGAACTCGTCCTGAGCGCCGGCCGCAAGGAGATCGGCGCCCAGGCGATTGCCGCCCGGCTCCGCGGCTGGACCACTCAGCACTGAGGCCGCCCTGGGCCGGGTCTCTCGGTCGTGGGGCAATGACTTGATCTCGCGCATCGGCGCTGCGGCGGCCCGTACGCTGGCAGCATGAGCAACATCGACGACCTGCTGGGCCCCGGCTACGGCCGCATCGTGGCAGCGCGCAAGAGCCTCGAGCAGGCGTGCGTCCAGGTGGTGGAGATGGCCCAGGACGTCGAGTTCGGGCCCCTCGGTACCGACGAACTGGCCGTCGCCGTTGCCACCCTGAAATCCTCCGAGTACGTCGACGAGGACGAATCCGGGGCCCGCTGGGTATCGCGGGCGTTCACTGCCGACTTCGGAGACCTGATCGCGCACGGCGAAGCTGCGCTGGCGTTCGGCGGCGCCGTCTTCATGCTCCGTGGAGCGCTGAACGAGCTCGACGCAGCCATCCTGGCAGCGGACCCGCAGGGACCGCTCGGTCCGGGCGGTACGTTCTCCGCCCGCTGACCGCTCACGGGGTACGCATGGGTGGGTGCTCGATCAACCACCTGGCTCTGCGGTACGGTGTCCGGCAAGCCCTGGCTTGGGTCGCGCGAACATCTGCCCCATGAGCGGATGTTGAGCGGAGGACGCGCTGCGTCAAAGCCGCCTCACCCCCAAGCAGCACCGCTTGTCGCCGACCCCTCCCTTCTGGGCTGGCGCGTCATGGGAGCGCCGCAGTCCCTGCGGAGGATGAGTTGCCGAACACCACCCAGGCCAGGAAGAACAACGCACGCGCGATCGTCGCCGAGTCCGGTATCAGTTACCAGGACGCCATCAAGATCCTGGAGCACCCCGAGGCTGCACGGTCCGACCTGCTGGACGCCGTTATCAACGGTGGTCACAAAACGCACAAGTCGGCGCTGGAGTGGCTTGATGCTTTGCCCGCGGCAGAGCGTCTGCTGTGCGTGGGCTGCGGCTGGACGAACGGGATGATCTGCCCTGAGTGCTCGCCCGGCTGCGGCTGCTCGACAGGGTGCAGCGGCTGGCGGCACCAGGGCGGCTTCGACGGCGACGACGACGGCGCGTACGAGGACAGCGGGTGCCCGGACTGCGGAGCTGGCGGCGAGTACGAAGCCCCGTGCGAGTGCGAGGACCCGGCAGAAGCGTGCTCGGAGTGCGGGCACTCCCCAGCGGACAACGGCTGCATCTACCACTGCGACTGCAGCGCATGCTGACTCCGGACCTGACGGCCGCGGCCGCCGTGGCCGCGCGGGGCCTCGCCGTGTTCCCGTTGGAGCCCGGGGGCCGTCGACCGGCCTGCTCAGGGTGGCAGCTAGCTGCCACCCCGGCCCCGGCCAGCTGGCCGGCCGGGGCGAATATCGGCGTCGCCTGCCGGGCCTCCGGCGTCGTGGTCCTGGACCTCGATGTGAAGAACGGCGACGACGGGCTCGGCACCTTCTCCTGGTGGCTGGCCCGCCACCGCGAGCAGTGGCCGAACACCCTGACCGTCGCCACCCCGTCCGGCGGCCGCCATGTCTACTACCGGGCGCCAGCCGGCCACGTTGTCGTGAGCTCCTCCGGCGGCGCCACCCGGCTTGGGCCCGGCATCGACGTCCGCGCGCCTGGGCGGCGCACCGGCGGCTGGACGGTCGGCCCCGACTCGCAGATCGGCGGCGCCCGGTACGAGGTCGTGCGAGACGCACCCGTGCGCGATCTGCCGGGCTGGCTCGTGCCCCTGCTTCGCCCACGTCGCCTCTCCAGCGGGCCCACCACCCGTACCTCGGTTGGCGTGTGAGCAGGAGGCCAGGGCACCCACGCCCCCTCGACCCCCCTGGAGCTGAGATGGACATCGACCCCGAGATGCACATGTACGACTGCCCGGGAACTCTCCCGGGTGGACGCGGCTGCGAGACGTGCAAGGACTGGGAGGGCCGCACGTTCAAGGACATCCGAGCCGAGCTCGCGGGAACCCCTGCGGTGGTGCCTGCGCCACGGCCGGCCCCCAGCGCGCAGGAACCGGCTCGGATGTCACACCATGCCGATCACTGCGAGGGCCTCACCTACGAGGGCGGCATCTGCACGTGCCACAGCCCGGACGACTACTTCCGGGAGCCGGCGAACATGGCAGACCTGGAGGATGGCGTCGGCGCCTGCTGGTGAACGCCGAGATTACCGACGAGCTCCGTGGGCAGGCCCCGGGCCACGGAGCGTGCGCTGCCGGCTGCAGCGGCCCGGCCTACGCTGGAGGACACGGACCAGGGGAGCCGTGCCCGAGAAGGTGACCCGGCGGTCGCCCCGATCCGCGTGAACGCCACGTTCCGGTTTCGCTTGCATCGAAAATCGAACAAGTGGCCTAATCGAAGCATGCCGCGCCCCTGCTTTCCCGACGACCTCCTCCAGCTCGAACTCGACGTGATGCGCACGTACGAGCACCTCGCGCAACAGCCTCGCCCTGACACCGCGGCCCTACGCCGTCGCCTGATCGCCGTGTCATGGGCCCTCGCGGCCCACCCCTACTGGGCGGAGCCCGGGCGCTCCCCGGCCGCCCGCGTGGCTTTGCGACGCCAGGCCCGAGCCCAGTCCGACGCTCCCGCGGTGAAGGCGTGAGCGCACCGGTGACGGAGCCGGTGGAGTCCAGACCGTGGCGGCCCGAGGACGGTCCGGCGCCCAAGGTGTGGAGCTGGCCGGCGGGCGACCGGCCCGCCCTCCGGGTCTGGTCCTGCGGGGCCTGGCGCTACGCCGCCGTCATGGCCCGGCACGACTATCCGGACGGCCGGGTGATCTACCAGGTGGCCGTCGACCTGGACGGCTCAACGACGGTCGTGCCCCGCGCGTACGAGTGGCCACAGCCCGCACTGCGGCTCGCCCACCCCTCCCAGTCGGAGCCCTCGGCGTCTGGCCCGCCGACGCTCGCACGCGGCCGGGCCCGGAGCATCGACTCAGCCGGAGCCTGAGTGCCCCTACCCGGGGGCCGGGGTACCAACGCCCGAGCCGCACCAACGGGCTTGCCCCAGGCAGAAGACCGCTCCGCGTGAGTCAGGCCGGTCGTAGTCGCAGCACACAGCAAGATGCAAGGTGCGGCAAATATGGCCAAACTTAGTGGTATGGACCCAAATGCCAACCTCCCGGAGCACCTGTACGCACTCGACTACGGCGTGATCTTGGACCGTGGAGAGGATGGACATTACCGCCCCGACAGCAGCTCGTTTCCGGACGAGCTGTGGCTCGTTCAGCTACACAGAGCCGGGCTGCTACCTGAAGAGACCCAGTCCTTCGACGGCCTTCCGGCTGGCACCGAACTGCGCCTGATAGAGCTCGGCGCGGAGGTAGAGCCCGTAGAGCCGATTCACTACGTCCACAACCCCACCGGTGGTGGTGCGGCGGGCGGTGGCGGTGGCGGTGGCGGTATCCCAATAAATGTGCTCTCTGCAGCAATTTGGGACGGCCTCAAGGCCGTACTCAGCTCCGTTAAGGACAGGCCGAATCGAAACCCCCGTCCGCCCGTCGGTAGACCCCCTGCAGGCGGGCTAAGAGCGGAGTAGGCCAGCCTCGGTCAAGCATCTACTGTCGCCGCGTCGGTCCAGCACTCCGCATCGCGAAGGGTGACACCCCGACTACGCCGGCTCATGGCCAATCCCGTGGCAGGTCGAGCTGCCGGGAGTCAGCCCTTGACCCGGTGGCCTACTTCTTCTCCTTGGCCGGCAGAGCTCCGCGCAGCGCCTTCATCGCGGCCGCCACGCACAGCGCGCACGCGCCGCCCGCGATCAGCAGCGCGACCGTCCCAGCAATGATCATCAAAGCTACGCCGGCGCCGGCGAACCCCAGCAGGATGTACCGGGCCCAGGGGTCGGCCTGCTTGACGATGATCTGCTGGACGGGCTGTCCGTGTCCGTGGCCGCACTGGCACATGGGAGCCGACGGCCGGTACTGGTCTACGGGCAGGTGCTGCGCCATCGGCTCGTAGACGTGCGTCGGGACTACCGGCTTGCGGGGCATGCGGAGTTCTCCTTCTCAGCGGTGGGGGAAGTATCGGCGGGGGTGTGTGCGGGGGCGCTGAAGACGTAGACCTTGGCCTGGCCGCGCTTTCCGGTGTCGTCGACCCACCCCTTCGCAACCCATTGAGAGAGCGGGCCTTGCAGGGATGTGCCGTGCCCGGCCAGGCCGGCCGCGACCATCTCCGGCTTCGTCAGGCCGTCCGGCCCGGCCTTCTGCAGGGCCTCCCACACGGCGGTGCGGTTCTCCGGGATGCGGGAACCGTCGGGGAACGTCGGTACGGCACGAAGAAGCGGCCTACCGCTCGCCAGGCCACCACCGGACGGCGGCGGAGGAGGCGTCGGCCGGTCCGGCTCAGGGTCCGGGTCGGGATCCGGTTCCGCCGGGTCCGTGGGCGGCTCGGCGACCTCGTACCGCGCGAACTGGAGGGAGGTCGAGGTGATCTGGTCGTCGTTGATCCAGTAGCACCGGCCCTCGTTCGGCTCGTTGTAGCGCTCGGACGAGACCATGACCTTGCCGGGCAGGTCCAGCCAGTCCAGGCGCCAGCCCATGCCGTACGCGCCTGTCCCGAAGATCATGTTGATCGGGGTGGGCTCGTTGACCGGCAGGCCGATGCGGGTGCCGTACTGCTGTCGGGCGTCCGTGCCCTTCCCGCCGAAGGCCTGCTCGCTGGGGGACTGGGTCGCCGCGATGATGCGGATACCCATCGCGCGGGACACCTGCATCAGGGTGAGGAGCTCCGCGACGACGTCGGGGGCCTGGCGCAGCAGCTCGGCCAGCTCGTCGATGATGAGGACGAGGTACTTGCCGTGCTCCCGAGTCCACTTGCGGACCCGCTCCCCCTTCGGCCCGCGCAGCGTCGCCAGGTACTTGCCGCGCCGGATCATCTCCGCCTTGAGGCGGACCAGGAGTTGCCGGGCTCCGTCCGCGTCGTCGGCGAGTGCGAGCATGTTCCGCTGCCACGGGCCCAGCTCGAGGGCGCCGGGCTTCATGTCGATGCCGAGGATCTCCGCGTCGGAGCAGGCGGCAAGGTTGCCGATGATGACGTTGACGGCCCCGGACTTGCCCATGTTGGTGCCACCCGCGACCAGGACGTGCCCAGACATCAGGTCCAGGAGGATCTGGCTGCCGTCGGGGTACACGCCGATCGGGATGGGTTGCTCGGCGGAGGTGACGGCCGGCCCGGGCCAGGCGACCGGTTCCGCGAGCTGGTCGAAGGTCTGCATCCGGACGATGAGCTGGTTGGCCTGCGCGCCGACCGCCAGGCGCAGCTTCCCGGGGAGGTCGAGGTTCGCTTCGAGCTGGCGGCGCCGGGCGATGACGGCCTCGGCGGAGGTGTTCCGGCCGGGCGGGAGGGTGACCGCGGCGTGCCACCCGGTGTCGGTGAAGACGATCCGGCTGACGTCCTGTGCCGGGACGCCCAGGGCGACCAGGGCGCGCCGCAGAGCGGTCTCCTCTTCGGAGTCCCCGGTCACGCCCGGTTGGCCAACGTTGACGCCCAGGCCCTCGGGGAGGGTGCCGTTCTTCGCGGCCTTGATCTGCAGGGCGATCCGCTCGTGGCGGGCCTTCACCAGCCACGGCACGTACACGCCGTAGGAGGCGATCGTGACGGCGCCGCCCGCGATGAGGGACGGCACCGAGGGGCCCATGGCGGCCCCGATCCACGTGTTCAGCGCCATCGCCGTACCGCCGATCCCGATGGCGGTGGCCCCGCGGTTCCGGAACTTCAAGCCCCCCGTGGTCAGGGCGCCGGTGGCCGCGGTGGCCACGCCGTACATGGCGTGCTCGGCCCATCCGAAGCCGGTGGCGTGGTGGAGCCACGACAGGCCCGTCAGACCGAACGTGGCCGCAGCCGGCGCGAGCTCGAAGCGCAGACGCGAGCACCACCGGCACACGGCGCTGCCGACCGTGCCGGACGTGCTGGCCACCGCCGTTGCGGTGCGGCGCAGGCGGTACAGACGCTGAGCCTGTTCCGAGGGTGAGGTGACGTGATGAGGCGTATCCGCTGGTCGGAACACGTCACGTCACCTGCACACGCGGGTGGGCGCAGGAAGACGGCAGGGAGCCTGGGTACGCGAGGACATCGCGAGGTTCCTTCGTTCGGGTGGGCCCGGCGGTTGCTCTCCGCCGGTCTGAGCTGGGCTCAGGGCTGTTCGGTTATGCGATCACTCTACCTGGGGTGACGCGAGCAGAGGGCTTGCGGTCGTCAGCAACTCCCGCACGTGCGGCGGGACGGGAAACGGCTCAGCCGGCAGGGGGACGCCCAGATCCAGCAGCAGCTCCCGAGGCCAGTCGGTGAAGCCCTGCATCACCTTGACCTCAGGGTCTCGGCGCGCCGATGTCGGCGGCAGGGACACCTTGAGCCGCACCAGGTCCGGATGAACCTCGGAGGAGCCGATCTCGTCGACCTGGCAGTGCAACACGAGCTCGGTCCACCCATCCAGCGGCAACTCCCCCGACACGAAGGAACGCAGCACCTCCGTGGTGATCTCCCCGTTTCGGGGACCGACCGCGGTCATATGGTCGAGCCGATGATCGCCGGGTTCGTGTACGTATCCACGAAGTCGCCCTCCTCGTGATCGGGGCAGTCACCCCGCTGCTCCCCTTCGGACTCCGATTCAGCGCAAACGGCGAGGATCCGTTCCGCCTTGGTAGTGCACTCCGAGCACGCTCCGCCGCGCAGGGAGTGGCAGACGGCCGCGGCAAGGGCATCCAAGGCGCCGGAACAGGCGATGCGGTGGAGAACGTCGCCCTTCTTCACGCAGGAGTCACAAGGGGCGGTCTTGCCGGGGCGCTCGCCGCATGCGATCAACGCAATCCGAGCCTTGCGCTCAGCTGTCTTGTTGGAGGGAAAGATGACGGTGCTCATCGGCGGCTGCCCTTCGGCGCTCGGGACTTGTGGTGGACGATCGGCTTGAGGTCGGTGCCGACGTGCTCGTACGCGGTCATCTCCTGGCAGTACGAGCACCGGTAGGCGACGTAGCGGCGCAGCGGGTCGGTGGTGGACTGCGGATTGCCCTGGCGGCCGCCGGCCATCTCGCCCGGCCCGGCATCCCCGCACCACTCGCAGGCGGAGGAGTAGTGGCTGAGCACAGGCGCAGGCGTCCACGGCGACCAGGTGATGGGCCGCCCGCCGTGCTCCGCCGGAAGCGCGGCCGCGGCGTACGTCAGGGGATCGGGAACCGCCCACAGGCGACGGACCGGACCGGCCTCCGGAAGGCGTTCGGGCATGCCCGAAGCCACGAGGCGCGGCGGGGCAGGCTCCGGCTCGCCTCGTAGTGCCCGCAGGCAGGAAGCGCAGATGCTCGCCTCGTCGACCGGTCCAGCCCACGGCCGTACGCCGGGCGCCCGCTCCAGGTCCTGGCAGCACTCCAGCGCCACGGTGAACATCGTGGCCGCCGGCGCAGTCGCTCCCTCGGTACCAACGTGCAGCAGGCGGCCGCCAGCGGCCCGCACGACCAGCCTTCCCATCCACGGGGCCGCGGCCGGGGCTTCCACAGCGAGCGCGCTCACCGTGCCACCGCCGCGAGCAGGGGAACCAGCTCGGTCCGCTCCAGCCGGGCCCGGTACGCCTGGCGGCGCGCGGCGTGCACACTCCGCCGCGCCAGACAGAGCTCGCCGGCGGGGACGTGGCAGGTCGGGCAGGACTCGGCGAACGCCCCATGCCGAAACCGGCGGTGCGTCTCGTACGCGGCGTCCAGCATCGCGTCGATCCCCGACGACGGCACGCGAACGGCGGATATCGAGGGGCTCACCGCTCCTCCCCCGCAGCCAGCCCGGCGAGGTACGGGCGAGCACCCTCGGGCGGTCCCGGCTCGTCGGTGCGCATCCGGTACGGCCATACGCCCTCGGGGGACGGCTCGTCGCCCCGCTTGTACCGGACGGACGTGTGGCCCGGCTGCTCAGTGTCGCCCCACACGATCGGCAGCGGCGTGAAGTACGGCGGGCCCGCATGCTGACCGACCGACGGGCCCTCCAGGAGCATCTCCACACCGCGGTACGGGCCGTCGAGGAAGCTCACCGGGTACGGCTGGTACGGGCTGGTGAGCGCCTTGGCGGACTCTTCGCGCTGTCGGCGTACCCAGTCGAAGACCTCGACCGCGGTTTGCGACGGGGCGAAGCCGAGGACGTCTCGCAGAGCGGCGACCGTGGACAGGAGCTCGGTGTACGCGGCCACTGGGAAGTCGTTCTTCCACTGGTCCCGGAGCAGGGAGCACGACGCCTTGTCGGCGATCTCGGCAAGGTGGATGTCCAGCACCGCGGGTTCGTCGAGATGGACCCCGCCACGGGCGAACGCGGCGATGGCTTGCTCGGCGAGCGAGGGGGAGGTGGCGGTGGTGCTCATGGAGGGGCATCTCCTTGTGCGATGGGTGTGTGGGCCGAAGCCCTCACCCTCCTTACGTTCAAACAGCAGTTCTTGTTACGTTTCCCGCATTACCGCAGCTCAGACGGGGCGATGAGTTCGGTGATCACGAGCGACATCCGGGCGAGTCCTGTTGAGACCGGCGGGCCGATTTCGGGGTACGGGCCGCGCAGGTGCGCACTGTTGTCGTCCGGCAGCAGACCGGCGTCGACCAGGCCGTCGACGTACGCCTTCGCGGTCGGTGCCCAGTTCCCGGGGTCGCGCTTCCGGTTGATCGGGCGCGGGTGGAGCACGTAGTGGACGGCCGCGCGGTCCAGCTGGGGGAGCCGCCGGGCCCGGGCCATCTGCTCAGCCTCGCTGCGCAGCCGCCGACGGATCCGGTGCTCGGCCATGTGGTGGAGCCGCTGGTTGCTGGTCAGCAGCTCGCCGTACGGCATGAGGAGCGTCCAGGACCGGCCGGCTCCGTCCAGCCCGTCGAGCAGCGCCCCGAGGGCTGGAGGCGTGGGGACGGATGGCGGGCCCGGGTTCACCCGCGGCCGGGCCTGCCGGGGCTTCGCGGAGGCCGGCGGGGCCGCACTGGTGCCTCTGCTCTCCAGGAGCGCAGCGAACTCTTTCGCGGTGATCCGCATGGGGAAACGTTCCTTCGTTCGGGGTCGGCGGTTGCTCTCCGCCGGATGACGCCACACCAGGTGCCCTACGGTCGTGCGTCTACTGGGGCCCGAACGCCGCGGCGATGACCGCCGGGTCCGGCTCCAGGTGCTCCGCAGCTTCCGTGAAGCCGGCCTGCCGGAGTTTTGCGGCGCTCTCACGGTCGTGCAGTGCGAGCACCGCGGCGGTGTAGATCGGGACGAGTGAGGGGTGAAGCCCCGACTCCTCGAACTGGCTTCTCACCACGCTCTCAGCGGTCGGCTCCTGCGCTTCCGGTGCGTTCACGTGGGATGTGCTCCTCGACGGGGGTGAGCGGAGAATCGTTCTCAGTGAAGAATCGAACTGTTCGACATCGTGGGTCCGTGGGGCTCCGGGAGAGGTGCAGGCGCCTCCATCCGCGCCCCAACGCCCCCGGGGAGTGCGCGACTTGTCAGGTCGCGCGCGGGAGGACGGCAGCGACCGAAGCGACTGAGGCGCGGACGATCCATGACGCACTTCGGCGGATGGCGTCCGGGAACGCGTACGCGAGGGTGACGCCGGCGCCGACCGCGCAGACGAAGGAGAGGTGGGCCAGAACCCAACCCGCCACCGCGAGCCCGGCGCCCACGGCCGCGCCGACGGCGCCCAGGAGCGGGGGTACGGCCGAGGGGAACGCGACGGCCAGCAGGCCGACGGCCACAAGGACCGCCTCCAACTTCGCGCGCACGTCGCTCACTTCCCCTTCGGCTGGTGACGGCCGTGGTCGTCAGCGAGCTCCCTCAGCCGCTGGGACTCCTCCGCGCTGACGAAGCGCATCCGGATGCGGACGGTGCACCCCGGCTCGGGGCAGCGATAGGTGGTCATGCCGAGGACCGAGTAGGCCCAGATGTCGGAGAGGAGAAGCAGCAAGTTCGCCACGACGGATCCTTCGTTCGGGTAGGGCCGACAGTTGCTCTCTGCCGGTAGAAGCGACTCTACGGGGTTACCGATCAGTAGCCGACAACAACTGTGATTGTTGTCGGTAGTGTGGCCCCATCAGTTCCAGGCACAGGGGGCAAGTTGAACCACGAACAGAACGACGCGGACGGCATCGACGAGATGCTGGACGAGGAGATCAGCGCCTTCGAGACCGGCGCTCCTCCGTGGGACGCTCTTGACCCGGGCATCGTCTCCCTCGTCCGAGCGTTCTCGAGGATGCCGGGCATCATCACGGTCTCCTCCTGCGAAGGGCACCCGGAGCGTGACGGTGAAAAGGCCGACTGGCACATCGGGTGGAAACTCCGCTCCGCGGATGCTGCGGTGAGCATCATTGACGCGGGACCCCACCCCGAGGGCTGGCTGCTGACCGAATGGCTGCTCTGGCACGCGAACGACCTTGGACGCGCCGGGTACGACATCATCCGCAGCACCTCAATCCCGGCGCCCTTCTTGAACTTCCCGGGCCGGGCGCTCACGTTCTGGGTCCACGGAAGCCTGAGCGGGGAGAAGACCATGAGCCCAGACGAATACCTCGCGAGCCTCCGCGAGACCTGGGAGAAGACCGGCTACGGCGATCTGGAGGACGCCGGAGCAGTTCGCCCTGGGGACTCGCCGTGACCACCTTGCCCGCCCTGCCCGCGAGAACCGATCGGCTTCTGCAGCTCTGCGCCCGCGTCCGGCTGGAGGGCGGGATCTGGGACGGCAAGCGCACCCTTGGCTTCTACCAGGCGAACGGATTCGACTGTGACCTCGGACGGGCCCGCGCGAACCTGGACAGGGCAGCCGAGCAGTTCCCGCAGCTCCTCACGCCGGTTGAGGGTAAGCGCTGGACATACGAGGTGCCGGACAACGTCAGCATCCACTTCCCCGAGGATGCGCTCGAGACGATCGCTGACAACCGCGCGTTTATCGCCTTCGCCCGCGAGAAGCTGAACGGCGCTGCCCGAACCCTGCGGAACGACAGCGGAGAGCGGCAGCTCCTCAGCGGGATGAAGGGAATCCTCGATGCCTACGAGGCGCGCCACGAGAGTGCGGCCCTATCCCACAGCCTCAGCGACGACACCGGTCGCGTCGAGGGGATGCGCTGGTCTCTTGAGTCGCTGCTGTGGGCTAGGTTCGGCGGTTCCTCGTCTGAGTATCCCGTGGAGTGGCGGCCGTGAGCGTCGACGCCCCGGACGAAAAAATCATCGACGCCGAGCTCGTTGAGGACGACCTGCTTCCATCCCGCGCGGCCCCGGCCAGCCGGCCGCTCGTCGACCTGCACACCGTCCTCCGCCCCGGCCAGCCCATCCCCACCACCGCCGACCGCGGGCCCGTCTACGCCGAGCGGGACATCCGCCTCTCCGACGCCACCGCGCGGGCCCTGGAGGAGGCCGAGGAGGATTCCGGCACGCGGAAGGACGCCGTACGGCGCTTCGAGCGATGGTGTGCCGAGCGCGAGCGGGTTGCACACCCGTGCACCACCGCCACGTTCACCGAGTACGGCAGGCACCTGATGGACCAGGGCCTCAAGGTCTCCACGATCAAGAACTACATGTCCTTGATCCGCACCCACCAGCCCGTCGGCAAGCAGCCCGACAACAGCCTCTACCTGCAGCTCCTCAGGAAGTACCGCGCGAAGAGCAAGCGGGCGAGCCGGAAGAAGCAGGCCTTCCCGATCACCCTGCCGTACCTGATTCCGATGATGGCCAAGGCCGAGAAGGACGGCCGGCCGATCGGCATCCGGGATGCCGCGATGCTCGCCTTCGGGTACCGCTTCCTCGCCCGCAGCAGCGAACAAGTAGACCTCGACATCGAGGACCTCACCATCCTCGACGACCGGATCGTGGTCTGGCTCGCCAAGGACAAGACGCACCAGGACGAAGACCAGACGATCATCCTGCACGACCGGGAAGACCTCCAGCTGGTAGCCCGGATGCGGCGCTGGCTGGCCCACCTCGCCACCCACCAGATCACCACCGGACCCCTCTTCCGCCACCTTCACCCCGGGGGGCGGCCAGCCACCGGGTTCCGCACTGACATCGCCACCAAGCGCGGTGACTACCTACGGGCCCAGACCGTCAACGACCGCGTGAAGCTCTGGTTCAGGGCGGCCGGACTCGTCACCGACGGACGCCCCGTCTCCTCCCAGGGCCTGCGCGCCGGCGGCGCCACCGACCTCGCCGAGGCCGAGGCCACCGACGAGGAAATTCAGGATGCCGGCCGGTGGAAGAAGGGCTCCCCCATCCCACGCGCCGTCTACGTCCGGCCGGCGCAGGCCGCGAGGAAGGACCCGTTCAGCAAGGTCCCCATCCACGGGTCACCCAGTGGTGAGCTGGTGCCTGACCAGAGTGAGCAGCAGGCCACAGGGTGACGAAGTACTCCGTGGTCCTCCGCTTCACCGCCGCCGGGCCGCGGGTCTTCGGCGAGTGGGACGTACTCGAGCCGGCAGAGAAGACCTACCGGAACTGGATCGGCCTGTACGGCAGCCACCCGACCGCCGCTATTCAACTGGTGGACGACACGACGAGCCCCAGCACCGTGATCAAGGAGTGGACCCGGGATGGCGGTGAGCAAACCCGCTAGGGAGATGCGGGTATCGAGCGAGCCGCGTGGGTACGGGTGTACGGAAAGCCTGGCTCCCCCTGCTACGGGCTGGGGGAGCCAGGCATTGTCGTACCGGGGTTCAGATCGAGGTTTCAACCTCGGCAGCGTGCTGCACGAAGGTCAGGAACGTGGCCGGTGACAGCAGCAGGGCCGGACCCTCCAGGACCTTCGAGTCCCTGATGGCGATGCCGGCGTGCTTGGTGCCGCGGAAGTCGGCGATCTCCACGCAGTTGTCGTTGCCGCCACTGCGGGACGACTTCCGCCATTGGGCGGGGGGCAGGGTCACGCCGTTGAAGGTCGTGGTGCGGGTCGGGCTGGGGCTCATCGCCGAATCTCCTCTATGCGGTTCATGATCGCTTTCCGGGAGGCATCCACGGAAAGGGCATCTGCGACGATCGCCTCGAAGGCGTCATCGAATTGCTGGACGTCCGCGGTGCCCTCCACGAACGTGCCGCCGAGGATGTTCTCCAGCTGCACGACGGTGGGCCACGGCTTCTCGAAGTCCACCACACTGAACAGGCCAAGCAGGCCGGGATGCGCTCCGGCGGACATCGGCATGACCTGGATTGTGATGTTCGTCCGTTCGGACATGTAGAGCAGGTGGTTAAGCTGGTCGAGCATGATCGACTGATCACCACGGAAGTCCTGTTGCAGCACGGACTGGTGGATGACCGCGCGCAGCTTGAGGGGCGACCGGTCCGTTCGGGACAGTACGGCCTGGCGAGCCATGCGCACATCGACCAGAGCTTGCACCTCCTGGGGCGTCCTGGGTGGCATGGCGGTGCCGGTGATGATGGCCTTGGCGTATCCCGGCCGTTGTAGCAGGCCCGGCACCAGGTGGCCGCCGTAGAAACGGATGCCGACGGCGTCACTCTCCAGGGAGAGGTAGTCCCGGTACGGGTTGGCCACGACATCGCCGTAGGTGGCCCACCACCCCTGTTTACCCGCGTCCCTGGCGAGCCCTTGGAGCGCTGAGATCAGGTCCGTGTCAGTAACCCCGTAGGTAGACATCAAGAGGTCGATGTCCTTGGGGGTGACGCCCGCGCGGGCGTTCTCCACCTTGGAGAGCTTGGTGTGATGCCAGCCCATGAGGGCTGCCGCATCTTCCCCACTCAGCCCGGCCTTGTCGCGGCAGTCGGCGAGGAGGCCACCGAGTCGACGTCTGCGGAGTGTCGGCTTGGCTCTCTGGTTTGGCATGCGCTCGTTCTCCCTTCGGGTGACGATCTGCCACCTGCGGGTGCGCAGTTGGGTCCCGCGGGTTGCATTGTGCCCTCCCTGGGTTGCACCCGTCGACGGGAACGAAGATTCGTCATATGCAATCTAAGGTGACGCGGTTGCGCACCCAGGATCCAAGGGTGCATCCTCGCATGGCAACCATTTTGACGGAGCGTCACTTCAAGATCATTCATGACTCTCAGTCAACTCTTAGCGCTGCGCCGAGAAAGAGGACGTCGCTGCTGCGCTTGCCCACTCCCCGTCCGTACGGAGGACTGCGCCATGTCGATCGCCGCACCACTTCTGTACGAGCACTCGCACGCTGCCGGTGTTCCCGTGCGCGGGCCGATCATCGCCGGGGCCGACATCAGCCTTCTCCGGTCCGAGCAGGACATACAGCGTCCGGGGCAGATGCGCCGTATCGCTACGGCCTATCTACGACTCTGGAAGCTCTCCGAGCTCGCGGACGCGGCACGCGTTCTGGTGTCTGAGCTCGTCACAAACGCCTTCCAGCACGGCGCCGGCGAGGTAGTCGACGTACGGCTGTACTTCACCGCGGCGCACCTCTGCATCGAGGTGGATGACGGTAGCCCGTGGGTTCCTCGACGGTACCCCGACGAGCCGCTTGCGCAGGGCGGCCGGGGCTTGTTCCTCGTGGACGGCCTGGCTGACGCCTGGGGAGTCGCAGAGGATGGCGCACGGGTCTGGTGCCTCATCCGCCGCGATCTCGGTCAGCCGGAGGGGGCGCGATGAGGTGGATCGCTCTGTTCCGGCGCAAAAGGCGTGCACATCCGGTGCCTCATCCGCCGCGACCAGTGCGCCAATCCAGGGTGTTCGACGCCAGCGAGGCCACCGTCATGCGTGTCCTCGATGCACTGCGGCCGGTGCAGCACCCGGCGGTCGTTGACTCGATTTTCGACATCCTCGACGTGATCCTCGGTCCGGACTACGTCCCGGATGAGGACGAGATACCCGACCTCAGCATCCGGATGCGGGGCTACCTCATGCGGCTCCTCGCCGTCGTCCCCGAGGACGAGGACCTCTCCGACCTTGTCGCGACGGCCCGTGACCTGCTCGACGTAGAAGTACCCGGCGACTACCTGGGCGTCAGGCTGCACCTGCGCCGCATGGCTCTTGCCGCTCTGGGCCTGCTCGACTATCTGGCCCCCCTTCCTGCCCCCTCTCCATGACCCCGCGGCCCGTCGGCGAATCCCGGCGGCGGGCCGCGGTTCCAACCGCCCTCCGCCGGGACGCTTGCACCCCCCCCCCCAGCGTCCGGCGGAGGGCCCACCACCCGAAGGACCGTCATGTGCCAGCACAAGCCCCTCTGCCCGCCGGCGGAAGCCGCCGACCGGGAAGCCGCCCGGCCTGTGGCCTATCACCCGGAACAGGGTTGGAGCCTTCTGTGCAACGGTGTCCTGCTCTTCGAGGACACCGGTGAGCTTCTGCCCGACGGTCGAGTGATCGAGCCGTGCCGCCCGGCCCGGGTCCCACCCGCCGCCGTGCCGGCCACAAGCGGCTCCGCAGGTGGCCGGTGAGCAGGATGACCCCGCCGGACCCCGGGTTCCTTCCAGGGATTCGTGTCGACACCAGTTACGCCCAAGACGGGGCGCCCGTCGTCATCCTGTTCCATCCCCACGCCCACACCCTCAACGTCGCCACCGAGGCCGCGATGCTGGCCATCGCCTCACGGCTCGGGCTCCGCTACGGCCGCCGCTTTCCCAGAACAGGCGAGTACGTCTACGACATCCATGGTCAGTGGTGCCTGGACTACGGCCACCCCAGAGACGTCTTGCAGTTCTATCCGGGGCCTGTGTGGCCGCACGTCGCCCGGGGATTCGGAGGTGCCCTGGTGGCTGTCAGCCTGGAGCACGAGCCGCGGCCAGCCGAGGAGCGCCTCCTCACCGGCCGGCTTGCCCTCAGGCACCGTGCGCCGCGCGACTGGGCGCAGGCTCGGTGAATACGTCATCGCCCAGCGGCCGCGAAGGGAGTGAAGCGGTGGAGGACCCGATGTTGGCACTGGAACAGCGAGCCGACTTCTGGGATCGGCCTGACGGCGACTGGGGCGACGGCGTGCCGGAGTTCGACATCACCCGAGAGGTGCGGCTGAAAGCGAACTCCTGCTACCGGTTGGGCTCCATCGCACTGGCCAGAGAGGACTGGTGGTTCGCCGAGTGCTGGCTGTGCGGGGCGATGGAGGCAGACCACCCGGGCGCGTGGTTCCGGTTCGCCGCGCTCATCTGCCGACGTGGCTCCCGGGTATTCGGTGGCGACGGCCCGGACGCCTACCTGCGCTACCTCGTCGAAGGCGCGGCAGGGTTCGGCCACGGTGACGCCCAGCGCATGCGCCCCCTGCTTGAGGACCGGGCAGTGGAGCTTCCTCCCTTCACGAGTTGGGAGGACCCGTACTACGGACCGCTGATCCTGTCCGCGCTCCGGTCCGGGATCAGCAGATGACCGTACGGTTCCGGCCGTTCTGCCGCCTGTATCGCGCTCCGCAGCGCATACCGCGGCCGCCGCCGCGGTGGTCTCGCTAGCGTCACCGCACACCGTTCCAGGCCCCCGCCCGTTGCACCGCGTACGGCGCCCCGGCTGACACCCCGCTGAGGGGCCGGTCAACGTGGGACGTCCCACCGCTACACCACGATGAGAGAACAGGTAGTCGTATGACTCAATCCTCCGCGCCCGCCGAGGAGCTGCGTACCGCGATGGCGGACCAGCTCGTCAGGGAGGGTGCCATTCGCAGCAAGCAGGTCGAGGCCGCGTTCCGAACCGTTCCCCGTCACGAGTTCGCCCCTGAGGCGCCCCTCGTTCAGGCGTACGCCGCGCACGAGGCCGTGCCCACCAAGAAGAACGAGCACGGCATCACCACCAGCTCCGTCTCCGCCCCCGACGTCCAGGCGATGATGCTGGAGCAGGCCGAAGCTCAGGCGGGGATGAGGGTCGGCGAGATCGGCTCTGGCGGATATAACGCAGCCCTGATGGCCGAGATCGTGGGTCCCGCCGGCTCTGTAGTCACCGTCGACATTGACCCGGACGTTGCTGGCCGCGCCCGAGAGCTGCTGGACGCCACCGGCTATCACGGGGTTCGGGTAGTCCTCGCGGACGCCGAACACGGCCTCCCCGACACCGGCACCGTAGACCGGTGGATCGTGACCGTCGGAGCCTGGGACATCCCGCCTGCCTGGACCGATCAGCTCGCTGAGGACGGCCGGCTGGTGGTCCCGCTTCGGATGCGCGGCCTGACCCGCTCGGTCGCCTTCGACCGCGACGGTGACCGCCTCGTATCCCGGTCGTCGGAGGTGTGCGGCTTCGTCACCATGCAGGGCGAGGGAGAGCACAACGCGCGGCTGCTGCTCATCCGGGGCAAGGAAATCGGGCTGCGGTTCGACGACGGCTGGCCCGCCGACCCCGACGCCCTGAACGGCGTGTTCGACACCGACCGGGTGGAGAAGTGGACGGGGGTCACCGTCGCGCCGGCGGAGCCGCTTAAGGGCATGCAGATGTGGCTGGCCTCGGCGCTCGACGGATTCTGCCTGATGGCCGTGGACCCCGAGCTGGACACCGGCCTCGTCGCCCCGCAGAACAAGCGGGCGAACATCACCCTCCTCGACGGCGACTCCCTTGCCTACCTGGCCATCCGCCGCACCGCGGACGGCGCCGAGTTCGGCGTCCACGGCTACGGGCCGAACGCGGAAGCAGTGGCCGACACCCTCGTCGAGGAGCTCCGGAAGTGGGACCGCGATCACCGGCAGGACGAGCCGGTCATCTACGCCTACCCGGCCAGCACACCCGAGGCCGACCTGCCCGCCGGGCGGGTCATCACCAAGCGGCACCGCCGCATCGTCATCTCCTGGCCCCATGAGGGCCAGGCCAGCAAGGGCACCATCGACGAGAAGGAGAAGTGATCATGGCTCAGCAGATCCAGCACGCCACGACCGGCGCCAGCGAGTTCAGCCTCGACCTGCGGGTGGTCGAGGCCGGAGCGCCCATCGCGAGCCTCCTGCGGGACACCGACGACGGCTGCGGCAGCACCTGCTCCAACGGCGCCACCGCCTGCACCTCCCTCAGCGGCGACGCCGCCTGACCTGGGCCGCCACGAGGTGAGGTAGAGCACGAGCGCCGGCGCGGTGTTCCACCTCACCTCTCACCACCCGCCGCCGGGCACACGGCCGTGTGCCCGGCGGCACCACGACGACAGCAAGGGGGCAGGCCATGGCGGGCGGAGCGCGGCTGTACCGGCACACGGGGGCCCTGTTGGTGCGGGCTACCACGCATCCCGGGGCTGGCGTCCCGGAAGCGGAGGTGGACCTGTCCGGGCCCGGGGCCGCTGAGCGCGGCCGGGCCTGGTTGGCGGCCGTTTGGAACCACCCGCAGGCCCTCCAGGCGCTCGAAGCCGCGAGCCCTGTCCTGGCCGAGCAGGCCGCCGCCATGCTGGCTGCCGACTCGCTGGCGGTGAAGGAGGTGCGGCGGCTGGTGCACTCCACCGCCGCCTACCTGCTGCGCTGGCAGGGCCGTGCGACACCCTTCGGGCACTTCGCGGGAGTGGCTCCCGCGCGCACCGGCCCGCAGCCCCGCGCCCAGTGGGGCGGCGGGCACCGTACCGTACTGCGTCCGGATGCCGACTGGCTGGGGGCGGTCGCCGACCAGCTCACCGCCAACCCCGAGATCCTGGAGAGCCTGCCCGTTGCCGCGAACCCGGCCGCCGGTGCCCGCGGCGGACGGATCGTCGCGCCGGGCCGTACACCCGCCAAGGGGCTGGCGCCGCTGGAGGTGTCCGTCGCGGCCACCGGCCCCGTGCGCCTGGCGCTGGCCGCAGCCTCGACGCCCGCCGTGTTCGCCGACGTGGCGAAGGCCGTCGCCGCCGACTTTCCCCAAGCCGACAGCGTCACCCTGCGCCGGCTCCTGGCCCAGCTCCTGGAGCACGGCCTACTGCTGTCGGCTCTGGACGAGGTGGCCACCGCTACGGACCCCGTCGGCGTCCTGGGCGCGGTGACCGGCGCGGCCGCCACCGTCGGTCCGGTACTGGCCTGGCCGGACACCGCCCTCGACGCTCACATCACCATCCCCGAGGCGGTCCTTTCCGAGGCCGCGAGCGCCGCGTCCGTGCTGGTACGGCTCTCCCCACACCCATCCGGCACTCCGGCCTGGAGCGACTACCACCAGCGCTTCCGGCAGACGTACGGCGACGGTGCGGCCGTGCCGGTGGCCGAGCTGGTCGGCGACGCCGGACTCGGCTGGCCGTCCGGCTACCTCGGCTCCGACCGCCCGGCCCCGGCCCGGACGCTGTCCGCCCGCGACGAGGCGTTCCTCGCCCTCGCCCAGCAGGCCGCCCTCGACGGGGCCCGCGAGGTGGTCCTCACCGAGGAGCTCCTCGCCGAACTGGCTGTGGTGGACGCGGCCGAGATGGTCCCGCCGCCGTGCGTAGAGATGGCGTTCCAGCTCCACGCCGCCACCGCGGACGAAGTACGGCGGGGCCGGTTCGAGGTGTGGCTGACCTCAGCGGCCCGACCCGCCTCCTCCATGGCCGGGCGGTTCGCCGACCTCCTGCCCGGCCCTGACGCCGACCGGCTGACCGCCGCCCTCGCCGGCCCGCCCGGCCCGCTGCCCGCGCAGCTGATCTTTTCGGCCCGCAGACGCCGAAGCGCCAACGTCACCCGCGTGCCGCGCCTGCTGGAGCACACCATCACGCTCGGCTGGCCCACCCCGGGGCACAGCAGCATCGCGTTGGACGACCTCGCCGTCACATGCGACCGCGACCGCCTCTACCTGATTCGGGCCTCCACCGGCCAACTGGTCGAGCCCCGCGTCCTGCACGCGCTGGAGCCGCGCGTGCTGACGCCGCCGCTCGCACGGTTCCTGGCGGAAGTCGCCGGGTCCCGGCGCGCCTTCTGGCAGCTACCCGACTGGGGCGCCGCCGCCCGCCTGCCCTACCTGCCGCGCCTGCGGCACGGCCGAACCGTCCTCGCGCCTGCTCGCTGGCTCCTGGCCGCCGCCCATCTACCCGGCCCGTCGGCCGAGCGGACCGTGTGGGAGGAGGCGTTCGACCGCTGGCGTACCCGGCAGCGGGTCCCGGCCCGCGTCGTGCTCGCGGAGACCGAGATGCGGTTGCCGTTGAACCTGGACGTACCGCTCCACCGGGAGCTGCTCCGGACGCGCCTCGCCAAGGCCCGGGACGTCGAAGTACAGGAAGTGCCTTCCCCAGCCGCAGGCTCCACGTCGCCTCCGGCGGGCGGGTTCATGGGCCGGGCCCACGAGTTCCTCACCGTGCTGCACACCGCTGCCCCGACCACCGGCAGGCCCGTCGTGCCCACCGGCCCGTTGGCGGTCTCGGAGTTACCCGGAGCCTCCCGCACCATGTGCGCCCGCCTGTACGGGCACCCTGGCCGGCAGGACGAGATCCTCACCGAGCACCTGCCCCGGCTCCTGGCCGACTGGTACCCGCTGTGGTGGTTCACCCGCCACACCGACCACGACCCTCACCTGACGCTCGTCCTGCGGCTTGCCGACCGGACCGAGTACGGACCAGCCGCCGAGGAACTTGGCAACTGGGCCGACGAGCTGCACCACCACCAGCTCGCTGCCCGCCTGGAGCTGATCACCCACCAACCACACATTGCCCACTTCGGCCACGGCCCGGCCCGTGAAGCCGCCGAGCAGGTCTTCGCAGCCGACACCGCCGCCGCGCTCGCACAGATCACCTACTCGGCGCACACCGGCATCCCAGCCGCAGCACTCACCGCCGCCTCCCTCGCCGACCTCGCCACCGCGTTCGCACCCACCCCTGGTGAGGGATGGTCGTGGCTGGCCGCACACCTGCCGCGCGAGAGCGGCCCCGTGGACGCCGGGCTGTCCCGCCACACCCTTGCCCTCGCAGCGGCCGACGCCGCCTGGCGCCGCCAGCCGGACGCGGACGCCGTCCCGGTCGCCCTCGCGTGGCTGGCCCGCGCCGAAGCGCTCGCCGCCTACCGGAAGACCCTGGGCGCCGAGCGCGACCCGATGACCGTGCTGGGTGCGCTGCTCCACCTTCACCACGTGCGCGCTCTCGGCAGCGGCCCCGAAGCCGAGCGGACAACCCATCGCCTCGCCCGTGCCGTGGCGCTGGGGCACACCCACCGCCGGAAGGCCCGCCCGTGAATGCAGCAACGGTCCTCCAGGCCCGATACCGCCACCTGCACTGCCCCGACGCAGCCCAGAAACCGGCGCTCGGACAGTCATTGGCCAGGGGTCCCGCCGGGGTGGCCCTGTGGCACATTGAGCGGGCCCTCACCGGCGCCGACGGCTGGGAGCCGGTGAAGACGTGGCTGGCGGCCGCGACCCGGGCGGACGTGATCGCGACCGACTTCGCCTGTCTCACGTACGGGGCCCCGGCCCTGGCGTTTGTCCTGCACGCGGCCGGCGCTGACGGACAGGACCGCTACCGGGCGGCCCGCGACCAGCTCGACGCCGCAACCGCCGCCCTCACCCACCGGCGCGTGGCAGCCGCCCACGCCCGCATCCGGCGCGGCGAAGCGCCGGCGTTCGCCGAGTACGACCTCCTGCACGGACTCACCGGCATCGGCGTGCACCTGCTCCACCACGCCCCCGGCGACGACGCCCTCGCCGCTGTCCTGTCCTATCTCGTCGCCCTGACCCAACCGCTGGCCATCGACGGGGAGATGCTGCCAGGCTGGTGGTGCGCCCACGATCCCCACCGCCTCTACACCCCCGGCGGGCACGCCAACTTCGGAATGGCCCACGGCATCACCGGCCCCCTCGCTCTCCTCGCTCAGGCCCTGCGCCGGGGCGCCGTAGTGGACGGACAGCACGAGGCCGTCGCCACCGTCACCGCATGGCTCGACCGATGGCAGCAGCAGGGCGATCTTGGCCCGTGGTGGCCGGAGGCGATCACCCGAGAGGAAGCCGCCGCCGGACGGCCGCACGTGGGCCGGCCCGGGCGGCCGTCCTGGTGCTACGGCACCCCCGGCATCACCCGCGCCCTCCAGCTCGCAGCCATCGCCACCGCCGACACCCGCCGGCAGCAGGCCGCCGAGAACGCACTGGCCATCTGCCTCTCCGACGAAAGCCAGCTCGACCAGCTCACCGACGCGGGCCTGTGCCACGGCACGGGCGGGCTGTTCCAGACCGTGTGGCGGGCCGCTCAAGACGCCCAGACGCCCGTCCTCGCTGCCGCCGCCCGCCGCCTCGCCGCCCCCTTCGCCGATCAGCACGCCTTCGAGGACACGGCGTTCCTCGAAGGCGCCGCCGGACAAGCCCTCGCCCAGGCCACCGCTCTCCACGACCAGGCCCCCGCCTCCCACTGGGACGCGTACCTCCTCATTGCCTGACACCCCAACCGGCGCAGGCCAGCCCACACCCGCCGGCCGCGTGCTTCCCGTCGCCTGCCACGGAAAGGACCCCAGCCGATGAACACCCCGAACGTCTCCCAGCAGACCGAGGACGCGGTCCTCGCGGTCCTCGCCGGACAGCCAGTCCCGGACATCGCCGCCCGCACGGGCATCGCCCCCGAGGAACTGGGCGACGCCGTCGCTCTCTACCAGGCCGCCGGACGCGCCGCCCTCGCCGGGCGGGCCGCCCGGCTCGACTGGTACCAGGTCCGCATCGAATTCCCGGACTGGAGCCGCTGCGAAGCCGCGGCCGCCCTCCTTGCCCAAAGGCTTGCCGATGCCGAAGGGGGCGGACTCGTCGGCGCCTGGTGGTTCGTCCGCAAAGCCCCCCAGTGGCGGCTGCGTGCCCTGCCCGGCCCCCACGGGCCCGACCGGCTGCGCAACGTCTTCGCGGGAACGCTCGACGCCCTCGTGGAACAACGGACGATCACCAGCTGGTGGCCGACCGTCTACGAGCCCGAGGTTCCCACCTTCGGCGGTCCGGCCGCCATGGACATCGCTCACGCCTTGTTCCACGCCGACAGCGTCCACGTCCTCGCCCACATCCAGAACGCCGAGCCGCCTACGGGCCGCCGCGAACTGTCCGTTCTCCTGCTCAGCGCGCTGTTCCGGGGGGCGGGCCTGGAGTGGTTCGAGCAGGGCCACGTCTGGAGCATGGTCTCGCGCCTGCGGACTCTTCCGACGGACATCACGACCGCCCAGCTCGCCGAACTCGGGGACGGGCTCCGCACGCTGATGAACGTCGACCCCTCTCCTCTCCTAGCCCCCGGCGGCACGCTGGGCGCCGTCGCCCCATGGCTGGACGCATTTGAGACCGCAGGGCGCGCCCTCGGCGAGGCGGCAGCAGCCGGGACCCTCGAACGCGGCCTGCGGCAGGTTCTCGGACACCATGTGATCTTCCACTGGAACCGGCTCGGGCTCACCGCCCGCACGCAGGCCCTCATAGCCCACGCCGCCACGCAAACCGTGATGAACCCACCCTCCGCCCTCACCCGTGGGCGGAACCCGAACCAGGGGGTGTAACAGAAAGGTGCAGTTGACGTTGGGGGAGTGAAAGGGGTTCGGCTTTACGTCAACCCCGCACAACCTGCGGAGGAACGGTGACGACAGCGACAGCCCCCTCATACGTGGCCGAAGGCCGAGCCCCGCGACAGGAAAGTCTGTTCGCCTGGCTCGCCCCCCGACTTGAGGAGAAGGCCCCTCCCTCTCCCCCGCCTCCGGCGCCGGAGAAGCCCCGCGACCTCTCGCACACCTGGGTCGTGGCCGCCGAAGTCGAAGTGACGCCCCGCATCGCTGGGATCGCGGACTTCCGGGGCTCCTTCAAGGCCTCCGCCGGCCAGCGCGTCGAAGCCCTCGAGGTGTACTGCCGCGGGTGCAGACGTCCCTACGACGAGGTCAAGGGCGCCGACTGCGCCGAGAAGATCGACAACCGGCATCTCATCGGCGGCGACCAGTCCACCCGCGCGAAGCGCAAGGTCGTTGCCCCGCCGCCCGGCGCGAAGATCATCCCCGGTGGCACCATCCAGCGCCGCGGACTCAATGCCTACGTCGCCGGAGTGTCCCGTCAGCGCTGAGCACGCGACGCAAGCAGCACCACCTGTTCATGGTGCGCACGTGACTACTCAGCCTCCAGGAGCGCCGCGGGCCCTCGCCCGTGAAACCGCCGGCGTACTCCTGCTCTCGCTCGGCGCCTCCGGCGCGGTCGCCGCCCTGGGCGCCATCCACTGGGCCATCGCCCTGGCCGCGGTCACAGCCGTTCTGCTCGGCACGGGCATCCTCCTGCACCGCTCCCCCACCGCGTGGCAGCGCAAGGCTGGCATCGCCGCCGCGTGCCTGGGCTTCACCGGTCTGATCGCGACGGCCTTTGCCGCGTATCCCCCGCTCGGCTGGCTGACGCTCAGCACGGCCGTGTGCGCCGCCGGCGCCGCCCTCGCCACCGAGGGGGCATGATGCCCCGCCAATTCCTGCCCGCGCTCCGCGGTCTGCTGCTCCCCCGACCGGCCGCGGCCGCCGTAGAGACGAAAACCCTCGCCGGAGCAAGCAACCCCTACGTCTCCATGACCTACGCCGGGGTCACCAACGTCTGGGGCACCGAAGGCCGCGCATCCGGCTGGGACATGGACCGCGTCATCACCGAGGGGTACGAGCGGTCCATCTGGACCTTCAAGAGCGTGGAGGCAATCAGCAAGCACGCGGGCGCCCTCCCCATCCAAATCGGACGTGGCGGCGACGAGCGACGCTTCGCCGAGACGATGACCGACCACCCGCTGCTCCGCGTCCTCAACCACCGTGCAAACCCGCTCGAGACGGCCGACGTCTTCAAGAAGAGGCTCTCCGCGCAGCTCCTGCTCAGCAAGAAGGGCGCCTTCGTCGAGAAGACCCGCTCCCGCGCGGGCACCATCACCCGACTGGACCTCCTCCCGCCCTCCCGAGTCGAGCCGATACCCGACCCGCACGGCGACTACCTGAGCCACTTCCAGTTCACGACCAACGACGGCCGGGTCCGGGAACTGGATCCGGAGAGGGTCATCTGGCTGCGCGACCCCCACCCCACGGACCCCTTCTCGGGCGTCACGCCCCTCGAAGCAGCCGGGCTGTCCGTCGACCTGGACGTGAAGGCCCGCATCTACAACATCTCCTTCATCGACAACGACGGCCGGCCGGGAGGCTTGGTCGGGATCGACGTCGACGGCGTTGATGCCCGCGAGATGGAACGCATTCAGCGCCGCCTTGCCCCCGGCGCCCACCACGCCGGCGAACTCACGATCGTCGGTACCGGCCCCGGTGGCATCACCTACGTCGACACCAGCGCCCGACCGCGCGAGATGGCCTACGAGACGCTCTCCGCCACATCCAAGGGTGAGATCCTCGCCGCGTTCGGCGTGCCCGAGAGCATCGTCGGCAACGCCTCCGAGCGCACCTACGCCAACGCCGACCGCGAAGAGTGGACCTTCTGGGACCACACCGAACTGCCCCACCTGAACCTGATTGCCTCCGCCTTCGACGACGACCTCGACGACGGATGGACCACCCGCTTCGACACCTCCCGCGTCCAGGCCCTGGAGTTCCCCCGCCGCCAGGCCCGGGCCGAAGCGCGCGAGGAGTTCAACGCGGGCCTGATCACGATCGACGAGTACCGCGAGATCGCCCAGCTCGACCCCTTCGACGTCCCCCACTCCCGAGCACTGTGGATCAGCCCGCAGAAGGCTCCCGTACCCGCCAACCCCCAGGACGCCGCCGCACTCGGCGTAGGGGCGGACACCGGACCGGGCATGCCCGCAATCAGCCCGGGCGGCGGTGCGCCGCTCCCCGAGGGACCGGAGGGACTGGACGCTGGAAGTGCCGCAGCCGCGGTTGCCGCGGCCCGTGCAGACACCCCAGGCGACGCGGCGGCCGCCGTCGCGGCCGCCCGGGCTCTGGCACCGGGCGCTCCGGCCGGTGAGGCGCCTGGCACCGCCGCGGCGGCCGTCGCCCAGGCCCGCTCGGCAAGCACCCTGGCTGTCCCCGGCCAGGCGGCCGCCGACGTTGACCGGGCCCGGCAGTCGTACACCGGCACCGCACCCGGCGCCGCGGCCGCCGACGTTGCAGCCGCTCGCGAGGGAATCGAGCGCAAGGCCCTGCCGGACGAAGACGGCTACGAAGCCACCGACGACGACTTCGACGGGGTCTCCAACGCGGTAGCCGCCGCCCTCACGGCGCTCCTCGCGCGGCAGCAAGGCGTCATCGTCGCCCGCCTACGCGCCCCGAAGATCCGCAAGCACACGCGATACTGGGAGCCGGACGGGCCCGGCGACCAGCGGCGCAACGACCAGCCCGTCGACGGCGACCGGGTCGTCAGCGCCGCCCGCTGGGCCGAAGAGACCGCCCAGACCCTCATGCCGATCCTGCAGCAGGCAGCGGCCTCGACCGCCACAGCCGTCGGCCAGACCCTGACCGGCGCTGGGACGGTCCCCCCGGCAGCCGTTGGAGCCGCAGCGCTCTCCGCCACCCAGGCCGGAGAAGCCATCACCGCATTCCTGGCCGAGCTGGCCGAAGCCCTTCGCGACGCCCAGCACACCGCCACCACCCTCGAGGAGCTGGTCGAAACCGTCTCCGGCTTCTACAGCCTCGCCACCCCCGAGCTCGTCGCCCGCCTCGCCGAAGCCTGCGCGGTCGCCACCATCAACGGCGCAGCGGAGGCAGCAGCCGAGTCCGCCGGCCCCGCGGTGGTCCGGACATGGATCACGCGCGGCGACACCCGCGTACGGCCCGCCCACCGCGCCCTCCAAGGCGTCACCCTGCCCGCCGGTACCCCATACACCGCGGACGACTTTCCCCTGCGCTACCCAGGCGACCCCTTTGCCCCCATTGCCCTAACGGTGAACTGCCGCTGCCGGCTCCACTACTCCACTGCAT
The DNA here is from genome assembly GCF_001746425.1 of Streptomyces subrutilus. GTDB lineage: Bacteria > Actinomycetota > Actinomycetes > Streptomycetales > Streptomycetaceae > Streptomyces > Streptomyces subrutilus_A. Next base: position 87,613 of record NZ_CM007203.1, read on the forward strand.
AGGAGCACTACGTGCGCATTCTCGCCCTGGCTGGATACGCAGCTGCCATTGCCGCAGCCAACCTTCTGACAGCTTGGTACGGCCTTGTTCTCGTAGGCCCAGGCATCACCGCTACCGCCGGCACGTTTGCGGCCGGAGCGGTGCTCCTCTTTCGCGATGTTGTCCAAGACACCCTGGGCCGTGCCTGGGTTCTCGTCGGCATCGGCATCGGAGCCGCGCTCACCGCCGTCACCAGTCCAGCCCTAGCCGTTGCCTCAGCTGCTGCGTTCCTCGTCGCCGAACTGGCGGACATGGCCGTCTACACCCCGCTCCGGGAAAAGGGATGGGCCCGTGCAGTGCTCGCCTCCAACGTGATCGGTGCCACCCTCGACACCTTCCTCTTCCTGGTGCTCGCCGGTTTCCCCATCACCGCCACCGCAGTCGGTGGACAGCTCCTTGGAAAACTCGCCTGGGCCACCGTTCTTCCAGTCGCTGCCGTTCTCATCCTTCGGCAGGTGCGCCGTGCTGTACCTCGGCACGCCCTCGGGGCCTGACGTGCGCGCCGCCATGAGCGCTGGTCTCCTCGGCTGCATGACCACCCCCGCCCAAGGCAACCGCATCCCCGACGGTGCCGCCTACGCCTGCGACAACGGGAAGTTTGGGAAGGGATGGCCCGGCGCAGAAGCTTGGTACGCCTGGCTGACTCAGACCGTCGAACGCTACGGCGCCGACCGCTGCCTGTGGGCAGTCGCCCCGGACGTGCCGCTCGACGCGGCCAGCACACTCACTGAGTCGCTTCCCTGGCTGGCCCGCATACGCGACCTCGGCATACCCGCAGCCTTCGCCGCACAGGACGGATGCGACATCCTCGGCGTGCCCTGGGATGAGTTCGACGTGCTCTTTCTGGCTGGCTCCACCGAGTGGAAGGTCGGCCCGGTGGCCGAGCGGCTCGCCCGTGACGCCAAGGAACGCGGCAAGCAGGTGCACATGGGCCGCGTCAACAGCCTGGCTCGGCTACGCACCGCCGAGTGGTTCGGCTGCAGCAGCGCGGACGGCACCTACTTGGCCTTCGGCCCCGATAAGAACCTCTTGCGCCTTCGGCGCTGGCTCGCCGAAATCCATGCCACACCACTTCTGACCTCCACTCCCTGATTCCAAAAAGGAGCTCCGCCCATGTGGCCCGCCATCTGGACCCTCTGGACCGTCGTCTTCGCCGTCGCCGAGACCATCGCCCTGGTCAACCGGCGCGAGGGTGACACCCTCAGCGAGACCACCCGCCGCCTCTTCCGTACCCGTACCAGCAAGGCCGGTCGCGCCGCCTTCGCCGTCGGGTGGATCGGGTTTAGCGGCTGGTTCGCCATTCACATCCTTTCCGAAACGATGTAACCGCAGGCGATTGCGCCCTACCCCCCTGCCCTCCCCTTTGGCTCATCAGCGTTCAGGGTCCTGCTGTAGCTGGTAAACCCGAGACGCATCGCCATACGCTTGGCAGCCAGCTCTCCTGTGCGGAAGCTGGCTGCAAGTAGGGGCTCCCGGTTTGCTGTACCTCCTGTTGGCGCGGGAAGCAGACGCGGGGCCCTTACGCACTTCGGCGCACCCGCCATTCCAGCGCGCGACCTTAACCACCTGCGGTGTGCATCGTGCGCGCATGCTGAATCGCCCCGCTGCACACGCTGAGTCGCAGGACCTGAGTCGCGGTATCCAGACCAAGGCCACGCGCCGGCCGTGGAACCCCTCGCTGCACCCCCGCGACTCGCGAGGCCGATTCGTGGAGACCGGCGGCATCGCTCGGCTGTGGGGCGGCACCCTCGCCCGCGTCGTACGGGCGCTCCCCCACGACCGGGTCCTGGTGCAGGACCGCGTCAGCGACGGCACGTACACCGGACGCCGCCACACCACGAGCGCCAGGTGGATCACGATGGTGGCGCGCCCGGACGGCAGCGCCCCGACCAACAACGAGGGCAAGGTCGCCGAGGAGGACGCGCGGCGACACGACGACCCGCGCCGCGGTAACGGCGTCGCCGGTGACGACGACGGTGACCCGACCACCCCCGACGAGCCGCACGACGCCGACGACGAGGGCAAGCCCATCGGCGACGACGACGGTGACGGCCCCGGCGAGGACGACGACCAGGACGAGCCCGCCGACGGCGCGCACCCGGTCAAGCTGGAAGCCCTGCCCAATCAGAAGGCCGGACCGCGGGCCCGCTTCGCTGACACCACCGCCGTCCGCCGGCACCTCCTCAGCATCGCTGGGAAGCCCGACACCGATCCTGAGATGGCCGCCGCGCTCCGCCAGGTGGCCGTCGATGAGGAACTGCGTATCACCCCGTCCAGTGGACTGGCTGTCCGGCGGGACCCGGACACCGGCCGCTTCTATCTGACCGCCACCGGCACCGGACATCGGATCGACGAAGCCGGCCACTTCGGTACGTCCCAGGAAGCCGAACGGTTCGCCGCGCTGCTGGACGAGACCGCGGCCGCCGGCCAGGGAAACACGCGCTTCGACTTCTCCGATCCGCAGCTCTCTGGTGCCGCACGAGACTGGCGGTCAGCGCGCGGCGAGAACATCCAGGCGGCGATCATCCGTACCCGCGCCGAATTCGGGAACGGGCCGTCTCAGCCTGCGGCGAAGAAGACTGCCGCGCCGCGGAAGGCGGCCGCAGCGCGCCCCAGCGGCACCCCGGGACAGCGATTCACGACCCTCTCCGCGGTCCGTGCCCACTGGACCAACCGGCGCGGGGGCACTTCTGCCGAGGAGCAGGCACGCCTTGAAGCCCTGGTGGCCGACCGGCGACTCAAGCTCGTTGGCAACGGCCAATTCGTCATCGCCAAGACGCCCGATGGAAAGCAGTACCAGCTCGTCGCCACCGGCTCCGGTACGCCGGTGGGGCCGCAGTTTGCCCGGCAGCGGGACGCCCAGGACCTCGCCGCCAGGATCGCGGGCTCCCAGATCGTCGGACGGGACGGAAAGCCGCTCGACCTGTCCGATCCGGACGTGTCGATCGCAGACTGGCGATCGAAAAGAAACAAGTCCCTCGCCGAAGTGATTGACGCGGTAGTCGGTCGCCCCGACTCGAGCATGCAGACCGAGGGCGACCCTTCCCAGCCCACTTCCGCGCCCATGGAGTCGGATGGTGACGCCTCTGCCGTCAGCCGAGCCGACCTTCAGCCGGGCGACCGGGTCACCCTCACGGTCAGCCGACAGGACCTTGAATGGCCCGACAGTACCCGCGGCCAGGTGAAGCCGGAGAACGTCACCGTCGAGGGGACCATCGCACCCTCCTTCCGGCCCGGCTCCGGAACTCAGGGCGCGCCGCTGGTCGATGTGACGCTCACCGACGAGAACGGTCGCGAGATCGCCTCTGGTGAGACCGTCCACGTGACCCGTATGCCGGCCAAGGTCGCTGTGTCGGAGCGCCGAGACGGGTTCGCTCCGGAGGAAATGCGCGCCGACCGCGTCCGTGTCGGCGACGTCATCGCCCGCGGCACCTTCGGTCACGTCGTCACGGACGTGAGCCGCTCGCCGAACAGCCGCGCCTTCACCACCCGAAGCCTGGGCTCCGACGGCGCGATCGACGGATTCGGTACACGCCCGGACGAGATGCTCGATGTCGTCCCTCGCGGCCGGCGCCGCCCCGAGGACGTCCAGCGCGACTTGCCCAACCGCGCCCAGCAGCACCTCGACAGCAACGACGCGAAGCGCGCCGCCGCGAACATTCTGCAGGACTGGGCCCGGGCCAACGCTCTCGCCGAGCGGGAGTGGGCGGACGGTGCTCCCGAGCAGTTCCAGGACCTCGCACGGCAGATGCAGGACGTCAGCGATACGCCACGGGGCGCCGAGGGCTACCAGCAGAACGCGCAGGCCATGCACGGCGCCCTGGCGGCCCTTGACAGGCTGGAGACCGACGGCCTGAACCCCGAACTGCTGGAAGTCCTGCACCGGCTCGAAGGGAACCTGGACCGGCACGCCGACAAGTTCGCCGCCGACGCCCGCGCGATCACCGCTAACAAGGAGAAGCGCGACGCGGACGCCCAGGAGCAGCGCCGGGCTGAGGGGCTTCAGGCACGGCCCCCGGTCCGTGACCTCGACGAGGAACAGCTCCAGACCGAGTACGACGAGCTGACCGCCGGCGACTTCCGAAGCGCCAGCCCGGAGGTTCAGCGCCAGTTCGAGAGCCGCCTGGAGGACATCAAGCGCGAGCGCCGTGACCGCGCCCGCAAGGCCATCACCGGCCGTGCCGCACCCGAGTCCCTCGACACCGACCAGCTTCGCGAAGAGCAGGCCGAGCTCGCTCGTGCCCGCACTTCGTACGAACCTGACGACGTCGCCGAAGCCCGCAAGGAGCGGATGGCCGCTGTCGAAGCTGAGCTGGAGCGCCGCCAAACAGGCGAAGGGCCCGAGGCGCAGGGCTCCGTCAACCTCACCCCCGAGGACATGTCCAGCCTGCTCGACTCCGTACGGCCCGGCGGGTCCAAGGCCCCGTCCTCGATGACCGAGGGCGAGATCCGGGACGAGCTGGTCGCGCTCATGGAGCGGGAGATGGCCGGGGAGCTTTCCGGCGTCGACCGCACTCGCATGCAGGTCCTCGAAGCGGTGGAAGCCCGCCGCTCGGGGCGGGTCCTGAAGCGCGACCCGAAGCCGCAGCAGAACGTCGACGAGCCGGGCGGCCTGTTCGACGCGCCAGCGCCCGCCGCCGGCCAGGCCGCAGCCGACCCGGAGAACCCCGGTGACCGTCCGGATGATGAGTTCGGCACCCCCGACCTCTTCGCGGCTGCGGAGGGCCGCGACACGAGCAAGCTGCGCGCCCCGCAGAAGCCCGGCGATCTCCAGGTCGGGGACCGCTTCGTCGATGCCGACGGACGCACCCACACCGTGGCCGAGGAGCCCGTACGCACACCCCTCGGCCGTATCCGCATCGGTACCGGGGAGGGCCGGGAGCTCCTCCTCAACCCAGACGGCGAAGTGCGCGTCCTGCACCCCAACGAGGAGGCTCCCGCGCCGTCGGCCCCAGGCACCGCCAACAGCCCGGAAGCTGACGCGGACTCGGCCCCTGAGTCCGTACCGGCGCCGAACGCTCCCGAGGACTCCGATGTCCCGCGGGTCACTGAGCCGACCGCAGCCTCGAACCAGGTCAGCATCGAGCACACCGGTACTGGCACCGTCGTCCGCTTTCCCACCTCGGGCGGTCGAGTCAGCGATGACGAGTTCGAAGCGCTGCGCCGCATGGGCTTCAAGCGCAGCCGTGCACAGCAGATGTTCTACTTGCCGAGCACCTGGACGCTGTCCCGTCGCGACGACAAGGTGCGCCAGCTCAAGGAGTGGCTGGAACGGCAGAACATGGCCTACGCGCTGCCTGAGCAGGACAGCGCGGAGAAGCCTGAGCTGTCCGACGAGCAGCTCGAGGCACTCCGCGGCCGGTACTCGGCTCCTGCCGGGACGTGGGCGGTCACCGACTTCCAGCCCGGTGACGAGGTATGGACGGGCAGCAGCTGGAGCCGAGTCGACTCCGTCGGGCCGAAGAACCTGCGCCTGCAGCGCTGGGGGCCCAGCCCGTACGACCGCGTTCTCGCACGCCGCCGTGGTGGTGAGATCCGGACCATCCTCGACAACCCTGTCGACGACGGAACGCCCCGCCCGGGTGTCGCCGATCCCAAGGGCATGACAGACGGGCAGATCGCCGAAGAGCTGGCCCATCTGCGTTCCGCCACTCTGCCCGAGGGCGCGGAACCGGCCGCCCGTGCTGTGCGCCGCCAGGTTACTGCCCGCACCCGCGCCCTGACCGAGCACCAGTCCCGCCGACAGTACGAACGCCAGCGAGCCGAGAGCACGCGCCGCGACCAGGCCCGTCTCGTACGGGATCCTGCCCGTCTCGCCGCGATGAAGGCCGAGCAGGTCCAGAGCACGGACGGCACGCCGCTCGCAGTTGTCTACCAGGAGAAGAAGGGGAAGTGGCGGTTCGTCGACCGTGACGGCCGCATGTCCGAAGGCACCTACCCGAGCCGCGCGGCCGCCATCACCGAGGTCAACAAGATCGCCGCACTCCGCAACACACGTGCCGGGGACGGCTGGAGGTACTCGGCGTGGGACGACGTCCAGGCCGGAGACACCGTCCGCGTGCCCGAGCTTGGCCCGGCGCCGGGCGGCCGACGGCGCACCGTCACCGGCTGGACTGAGTCCGTGGAGGTTTCCGAAGTCCGCCGGGGCGACACCGGCCAGATCACCCTGATCGGCCGCCGTGGCGAGGAAGAGATCACGATCGAGGTACCGCGGGCCGATGCCACCTTCGGCACGTCCAAGCCCGGCACCGTGCCGGAGCGCGCTCCCAGCGACGCCGGCGGCGGTATCGACTGGCGACAGATGCGGCCGGACGACTTCGGCCAGGACGAGCTGTCCGGTGCCGCCGCGGACCAGAGCACCCCCAGGCCAGCGGATGAGTACGGAACTCCGGACCTGATCGCGAACGGCACGCTCGAGGGCGCGGCCGCGACCGACGAGGTGGCGGTCGCCCGCATGCTCCGCGAGCGCCTGCCCGAGCTCCCGCCGCTCCCGAACCTCGGGGGCCTGTCTCGGCAGGACAAGGACGATGTCCGGCGGATCCGCAGCGACTACGCGAACATCGTGGCATCCCTGGACGGCATTCTTGCCGGAGATCCGCCCACCGGCGATGCCCGCGAGGACCTGCGCCGGGTACGCCAGGAGTTCGACTACATCTTCGGCCGGCTGACCCGCCACCTGCTTCCCGACTCGGACCAGGCTCAGACCGTACGCGCCAGCCTGCTGGAGCTGGGCGAGGCAATCGATCAGGCGTCAGGCATGCTGCCCGAGCGCGCCCGACAGTCGCACGGCGAGGGCCCCAACGGGGGCACCCTGCACCACCCATGGGACCTGGTAGACGGCGAGCTGGTCCGCTTCGACGCCCTCAATCCGGCCGACCAGCAGCGCAGCCTCGCTCCGTACTTCGGTACATTCCGCGGGGCCTCATCTGCGTCGGGCGAGCAGGGCCGCACGCTCGTGACGTACGAGGGCCGGCGCTGGAACGACGACCGCGAGCAGTGGGAGAACGAAGGCCGCCAGCACACGGTCACGATGCCGCCGCGCGGACTGGTGGAGCGCTTCACCCCGGCGGAGTGGGACGCCTGGCGTAGGCCGGAGCAGTCCAACCCCGTCGACGCGCCGGCCAGCACGCCTGAGGACGAGTCCCTTGTGCCGCCCGCACCGATTGGGGACCAGCCACTGGCCGACATGACCGACGAGGACATCATCACCGAGCTGGAAGCCCTCCTGCAGTGGCAGCGGAGGCACGCGGGGAGTAGCGGCGAAGGACCCCTACTCCCCAGAAGTGAAATCTGGTCCGCGGTATCCCGTCTCGCCAGCCGGCGGAGCGTACTCCACGAGGAGCAGCGACAGCGCCACATCGCCCGCACCAAGCGGGAGCGGCAGGAGAAGGAAGCACGGGAGAAGGCCGAAGCACTGGGGCGCGCGACGATCGGTACGCCGAACGGTGACGCGTACCCGATCTCCATCGACGGGCGGGAGATCGGCACCGTTCGGAAGCTCAGCCGCACGTGGTCGTACACCCACGCCGACGGTGGGGAATCTCCCGACGTGCACAAGAGCCGTGGCGACGCCGTGGCCGCTCTCGTCCGTGGCGACGACTGGCGGCGTGAGCGGGACGCTGAAAACGCGCAGGCGGAGGAGGCCCGTACGCAGACACCCGAGGGGTGGGTCCTCGGGGACCGTGACCAGGTCACCGAGAACGACATCATCCGGGTGCCGCGGACCAGCAAGGCCCCGAACGGGCGCCGGTACCCGGTCGGGTGGCGGGAGCCTGTTCGCGTTCGGCGGGTGAACCGGCGCAGCGACGGAACGATGACGATCGACGTCGAAAGCCTCGACCGCACCGTCGAGCCGTTCAGTACGGTCTACGTGAGCCCCGACGATGTGGGATTCGCCTGGTCAGAAAACCGTACGACGCCCGAGCCGACGCCTGCGTACCGGGAACCGCTGCGCATCGACATGGCGGATATCGGCGATGACATTGCCACCCTGAGTCGTCTGGAGGGGCTCGACGAACCTGACCGCATCCGGCGCCTGGGCGCCCTGCTCCAGCGCGTGGAGGATGGTAAGAGCACAGACCTGCGGGGCGACCTCCGCACCATCCGAGACGAGACCACCTGGCTTGAAGCGCAGTTCGAGAACCCGGATCTGCCGTACGAGACCAGCAGCCGGAAGTCGTGGGCCCGCGCCGCGCGCATGAAGGCCGAGCGAGCTCTGGCGAACCCTGCCTACCAGGACGTCACGGGAGCCCCAGACCGCCCCGATGAAGCCCCGGCCCCGACCGTCCCGGACGCCGAAGGCCGTCGGACACGCATGGCGAACCTCGTGAGCGAGGCCTCGAACGCCGTCGGTGGCGACTCCCTCCCGGAGATTCAGGAACTCCGCGCCCGCGTGGACCGCGCTGACAGCGCTGACGACCCCGACGCTGAACTCGTCGACGTCGGCACCCGCCTGGAAGCGCTCGCCGACCAGTACGAGCTGGGCGGCCCGCAGGGCGAACGCGCAGCCGAGCTATTCCGGCAGGCCGCCCGGGTCGCGCGCGGTGAGCAGGACGGTGACGAAAACCAGCCTGACGGCGAGGGCTCGGACGCACCTTCGGCTCCCGAGGCGGATACGTCGAACAACCAGAACGAGGACGGTCAGGACCAGGAGGAAGAGCCGCGTCAAGCCGAAGATGACCAGGACCGGGAGAACCGGCACGACGACGGCCGGCGCCGGCGCCGACGCAGGGACAAGAACACGCCTGGCGGCGGAGGGGGACCCGGCGGACCTGACGGCCCCGGCATGCCTCCGCTCGGCCTTCCCGGCGGAGACGACAGCCCTGGCACCAGCAGCGCCCCTGGTGGCGGCGGTCGCGGCCGTCGCTCCGCCCCTGATGACGCGGCGGGTGACCCCCGAGGCAACGTCAATGCGCTGCGCGACGCCTGGCAGCGCGGTGACGGCCTCACGTCTGAGGAGAACACTCCCGCCCGTCATGCCGTACTCCAGGAGCTGGCCAACAACGAGGGACTCACGCTCTCACCGGGTGGTGGACTCATCACCTGGCCTGAGACCCGCGAGGAGGACGGACGTACCGCCTGGCACTTCGCCCAGGCCCGGAACGGGACCCGCCTGCCTGGCCTGACCCTCCTCAGCGACGACCGCGAGGAAGCCCGCGCACTGGCCGGCCGGTTCGAGGCCATCAGCGGCAGCGACGGACAGCCCTTCGACTGGCAGAGGCCTTGGGGCCCGAGCTCCGTCGTGCAGTGGCGCGACGGCAGCGGCCGCAATCTGCCCAGCGCCCTACGCGCGGCGCAGGATGAGTTCGAGCAGGAGCGCACCAGCGCCCCGTCCGACCCCGACGAGGCCACCCCGCCCGCGACCACCACGCCGGAGGAGACGCCCGCGCCGGCGACGCTGCCGGATGACCTCACGGAGATGCTCGACGGGGACCTGGCCGCAGCATGGGGCCAGGGCCTGAGCGACGCCGACCAGCTGCGCGTCATGGCGGAGATGGACCGCCGGGACGACGCCGACCGGCGCATCCGCGAGGCCGTCCCGGACACCCCGCCGACGGACGCGGACGAGGCAGCCCGACGCGGCCTGGCCATGGACGCCGCGCTCAGCTTTGGTGAAACCGACGTCGTGCGCCCGGCCCGTACCCGCGAGCAGCAGATGCGAGCCGAGTTCATCGACATCGACGAGGCCCGCTACCTGGCCGCCGTAGCGGCCACGAACGGCTACTTCTTCCGGCGCGAGTACATGGGCACCAATCTGGACGAGCGCGCGCTGTTCTCCGGCGGCACCATGTCGGCGTTCGGACGCTGGGAGCGGTACGCCAGTGAAGAGCTCCGCGACTGGTTCGACGCCAACGGGGGCCGGCTCACCTTCAACGAATTCAAGAAGCGTCGCCGCGCCGACGATCGGCGTGCGAGGGAGGAATACGAAGAGGAAACGTCCGGTGCCGGGCAGCCGCACGGCTCGCAGGTCGATGCCGGTGACGCCCCGGAAGCTACGACATCAGACATCGGTGTCTCTGACTCCGAGGGTGCATCCCAGAGGGCTCTCGAAGACGCCCGCCTGCGGTACGCCGAGCTCCTCCAGGCCGCCAGGGACACCTGGGGACCTGATGCAGAGCAGCAGCTTGGGGGCATTCCTGAGCAGTGGGAGCTGGCTCAGGCCGCGCTGGCGGACAACAACACCAACGACGCGGTCTGGAAGCTGCACGGCCTCTACGAGCAAGTGGCGCGCCTTGAGAACCAGCTTGGAGCCGAACCCAGCCGCGCTGAGACAGAGCAGCTGCGTTCCGCGATGCGCCCCTTCTACGTCGCGGCCCACAATGCGGCCGTTTTGCTGGGAGTGACTCCAAGGGATGGCGAGCGGTGGACGACCTACCGCGCGCTGCAGAGCGGCGACGTCTTCCGCGAGCCTGGAACCAACGTCCACAGGGTTGTCACTGAACAGCCCTCTGGGCCGGGCCGCGGTGCCAGGATCGACCTCCACAACTGGCAGCTCGATGATCAAGGAGGCGGGAACTTCAGGCCGCATCCGGATCTGTACGTTCTGCAGAGCGACGACCGCTCTCTGATTCGCCAGGGACGGAAGGTCTCCGAGCGCCAGGCGGCATTCATCCGTAGCGCCCAGGAGATGGCAGCAGCAAGGGCGGCCAGAGAAGGCACAGCCGCCGAACCCCGCGAGGACGACACTGCGACGCCGCAGATCACCTCCAACGGCAGCCATGCTTCCGCAGCCGACCTGGAACAGGGTGATCAGGTATCGGTCACAGGCCGGAACACGCGGGGCGTGGAAGTTACCCGGGAGGGTCAACTCCTTGCCGCGCCGAAGGCTGCCACGGGCCGCATCGACGGAGTTACTGTCCCGGTCTGGCGCCTCCACGTGGGAGCCGAGGGTGAGCAGCCCAGGCCCGGCAACCTGGTCACGCTCCCCCGGGAAGACAGCGATGCCGGACCTGGTACACCCGCGGCGTCGGCTCGTGCCGCAGCAGAGCCGGCCGGTGTCGAGTCCGGAGCGCTGCCCGGCCAGCCTGAGGCGGCGACCGCTCCGGACCCGATCGGAGGGCAGCCCGCCCACTGGGCCCGCGTCGGTGACCTCGTTCCCGGGGACCTCGTCCGCATCGACGGCACCACCCGGCGCGGCCGTGGAGTCACTCGCCCCGGATACGTCTACGTGCCGCCCGTCCAGGTGGAGGTCACCCGGCGGGGCCGCACCGAGTCCATGTGGCGTACCTACGTCACGGAGAACCCCGACGGCACCGGTGAGCGCGGCAACGTCTTCACGCCGCTGACTGCGACGGCGGCCCGCGCAGAGGCACCTGAGAACACTGCTCCGGGGGCTCCGGCCACCGGTGCTCAGAGCGAGGTGCTCACGGGCGAACTGCCCGACACGATCCCCACCGACCGCGCCGGCCAGGGCCTTTTCCCTGGCAGCACTGTGACCGGCCGCGGCGGCCGCGAGGGCACCATCACCGGCGCCACCGACACCACCGTGGCGGTGCGCTGGAGCGACGGGGACACCGACGAGGGCCTGTCCCCTTCCTCCCTGACAGCCAGCACCAGCGAACGCCCGGCTGGATGGACACCTGCCGGACAGCGCGTACGCCCGGGCCACTTCGTCACCGACTCAAATGGCCGGCACCTCGGGCCTGTCGACGCGGCGGACGGGGACCGCATCACCGTGCTCACCGCCGAAGGAAGCGTCACCCGCAACGCAGCCGATCTCCTCGTTGCCGGCGAAGTCCGCGACGTGGCCCCCTCCGACAGGGACCCGGTGAGCTCGATCGGTCACCCGTCGGCCGCGGACCTCAAGGAAGGCGACACCGTCATCCTTGACTTCGACGGCGTGTCCAGCACCGTGCTGGTCGTAGGCGAGCCCAGCCGGGACGGCGACCGCGTGACCATCGAGTACGTCGACACCACCAACGGCGTGCTCGGGGAGCTCGAGCTGGACGCCGCCGCCGTGGTACCGCGCGCCGAAGGCCAGGAGGGCGGGACTCCCGACCTCAGCGGCACCGAAAGCCCCGAGCCGAGCGAGGAGCTGACCATCCACGAACCGGCCCCCGTCATCAACCCGGTTACCGGGCCGACGGTGCACCCGGATCTGACTCCCGCAGACCGCGAGGTCATCGAGGACCACGGCACCGCCCCGGAGGACGAGCCGGAGGCCCAGCAGGCCGCCGCCCGCATCGGGCAGGACCTGCCCGTCACCCCGGAGCAGGCCGGCGCGCTCGCTGCCCAGCTCCGCGCATCGGCCGACCCCACGACCACCGCAGGCCGAGCAGCTCTCCGGGCCGCCGACCACCTGGACCAGGCCGCCGACCGGACCCCGCCGGCGGGCCTCGACCGGCCCCGCCCGTCGAACGCGGCGCAGCTCGTCGAAGGCGACACCGTGGCAATGCCGGACGAGCGCCGCGGCAACGAGATCCGCGTCTACCGCGTCATCGACGCCGAGGACGGCCCGGGCGGGATCCGCAGTCTGCTCCTGGAGGACGAGGACCAGCAGTGGAGGCGCCGGATCGTCCACGGCGCGATGCCCGTATGGCAGCTTCCCGAGCCGCGGCCGGACGCCCCTACCCCGCCCGACCCCGACCACGAGCCGGCCCCTGCGCAGTCGGCCCCCGAGCGAGCCGTCCCCGTCACAAGGATCCGCCCCGGCGGACTCCGCCAGGGAGACGTCATCGACGCGCCGGTCTCGCGTGCGGGCTACCAGTTCAACGGGCACCGACGCCTCACCCTCCTGGCGCCGCCCCAGCGCAACGGCTGGTGGATGGCCCTGACCGGCGTCGACGACGACGGCAACGTCCACGACTTTGGACTGCATGCCGGCCGGGAGGTCAACGTCTACGAACGGAACCGGCCCACGCCTGCCCTGCCGCCCGCCAGCATGCCCAGCGACCCCAATCCCGCCCCGCTGTCCGCAGTGGAACGGGTCGCCGCCGACCACGCCCGTACGGTCGCCGCACGGATCATCAACGAGGCGATCGTTGGAACCGAGCAGCCCGGAGACATCCACGCGCTGCGCGAGCAGATCGCGCAGCGCCTGACCCCCGAGGCCCTGCGCGAAGCCCGCCAGGCTGCGCGCAGCGAGGCACGCGAAGCGCTCACCGCCGCCGGAGTCACCGGCCGCGACCGCGCCAACGCCATGGAAGCCCTCAAGCGGACACGGCAGGATGCCCACACGCAGACGGTCCGTGCAGCCCTGCGCACGATCAACGACCTCGAGCCACTCCCCGACGAAAGCCATGAGGACCTTGCCCGCCGCGCAGCCGACCTGCTGCGCCTGATTCCCGACCAGATCGCCACGGCCAACACCCCTGCCCCCGGTGAAGGAGACCGCGCCACGGTGCAGGCCGTGACCGGGCATACCGACGCTGCCATCTCCGCCCTGCTCCAAGACCTCCAGGGCGCGGGCCTCGACGCAGTCGACGCCGAGACAGTCGGCCGGCTGCTGGCCGGGCACCTCAACGGCTCTCGGCAGACGACCGCCCGCCGGATTGCTGCCCGAGCCGCGGCCACGGCACCGACCGCCCAGCAACCGGGGCTGCTCGCACGCATTGTGGCCCTCCTGATGAGCCTGGGCCGCCGACTCGTCGCGCTGGCCAAGGCCGCGGCCGCGAAGATCGGCGAAACCTGGCGCAACAACCGTGACCGGCTGGCCCGCCTCCGCTCCTTCCTGAGGAGGCTCGCCACTCGCGTACGCCAGTGGCCCGAGACACGGCGCCTGGCCCGCCTGCAGGCCGCCCTCGACCTCCCCTTCACGGACGGCGAATCCCTGTCGGCGCGCGTCGCCCACTGGGCGGGCCTGATGCCGGAAGCCGGCCGGTTCGGCCAGACGTCCCGCCGGGTCACCTGGTGGCGGCCCACGACCTGGGGGCAGCTCGCCAGCGGCCGTCTTCCCGACCGCTCCGACCGAATCCAGTGGAGCCCGGACCGGGCGGCCGATGGCGGCCCCGGCCTGACCGCGTTGCGGCACCTGGCCGTGGTCCGCGCCGCCGGCAGCGACGTTGACCAGGACGTGACGCGGCGCCTGGCCGCCGAGCTTGGCGACGATTTCGGCAGCGACCCGCACGACACCCTGCGGCACGCGGACGACTACGTGGCCAGCACGGAGCGACGCCTGGTCAACCTTCAGGCAGCTCGCAGCTCCAGCACCATCCAGGATCCCGAGGTAGAGGTGGAGATCACCGCCGCTCAGCTGGAAGCTGCGACCGCGCGCCGCGAATGGGCCGAACTGCGGGCCCGGTACGCCGCGGCGGTGCCGGCCGCGGTGGCCTCCGTGCTCTCCGAGATCCGCGATCTCGGCCCCGAGGGAAGCGCCGGCCTGGTCTTCACCCCGCAGAGCACCCCCAACGCGGAGCGAGCCCTCCGAGGAGTCCAGAACCTCATCCCGAGGACCTGGCTGCGTATCTCGGCGGCCCGCCGCATCACCGCCGTCGACGGGGATGAAGGGCGCTACGAGCCGGGCCCGCAGCGTGCCACGGTCGCCGACCTCGCCGACGACGGACTGGGAACGGCCGGGCACGCCCTGGCCCAGCACCTGGCCCAGCACCTGCCGGACCTGGACGCCGCGCAGCGGGCCTTCTGGTTCACCCGCACCCACACCGGCCGCCCGGGCGCCCGCAGGATGCACCGCAGCACGCTGTCGCGCCTGCTGTCCCGGCAGCAGACACAGCCGGAGACGGGTGACAGTCTCGCCCGAGCCGTTCAGTCGATGTTCAGCGGCGACTGGTACGAGGACGACGACTTGCGGGCATTCCTCCTGGGACTGCTCGCCACGCGATAGGAGAGCAGATGCCCTTCACCGTCACTGGCACCTTCGACGACGGGGCGGCCTACCAGGTTCGGGTCACCGGCCAGGCCGACCGCCCCGTCATCGGGTCCAGCCGCGCAGCAGCCCTCTTCGGGCTGACCCGCGGCCGCCCCATCCCGCTCTCGCCTACGGGCCCCGTTCGGGAAGTCAGCCCGACCGACGAGGAGACCGTCCTCGCCGTCCTCCAGGCGTACACCCGCGTACTGGAGACGGGCCCCGGAGCGCCCCGGCGTGCGGTGGTACCCGGCGAGCACTGACCAGAACCGGACTTACCCAATTGGGTAAGTCGCCCGGATGGCAGGACACAAGCGGCTCGGTGGGGCACCCTGCCCGCCGTGACCAGATACGGATTCGCCATCAAGGCACTTCCCAAGCCGTTCGAGACCGAAGACGACGAGGACGAGGAGCCCGAAGACGGCAAGCTCAACCCGCCCTCGGACGACCCCTCGGAGCCTGCCGACGATGCGCTGGACTCCTCACCCGGCAGCGGCCCGCCCACCGACCCCACGAAGGACGTCGCCGAGCCCCCAGTGGACGACGCCGCCGATCCGCCCGCTGACGACGCCGAAGCCCCGGCGCCGGCCGCGGACGATGCCCGACCGTGGGCCGGAGACATGTACGACGAGGGCGACGAGTCCGACCCGGCAAACGCCTACACCGCCTACACCGGCTCCGCAGGCGAGGAGGCCTGGCTGGACCAGGCGGCAGACGGCACACTGACCGGGTGGGTCCGGGACTCCACCGGCCAGGTGTGGCGGTACGCCGACCCCGACGCCTGGGCCATCGACGTCGACGACGCGCAGATGACCCGCAGCCACGGAGGCGACGACACAGCCGACCCCAGTAACGACCCGGCCGCCGGCGGCCCCGCGAAGCAGGCGCCCCTGTTCCCGCCCCAGTAAGGAGCTGACTAGTGCAGATGAACCGCCAGCAGTACCTGGCTCTTCTCAGCGAGGGGAAGGCGGCACACGGAAACGGCGACCCGTCCGACGCCTGCCCCTACGACCGCCTGGGCGACGCCGAGCAGCAGTTCGGCTACCGCTACTGGCTCCGCGGCTGGCAGGAAGCCCGGCTCGCCGCCGAGGAGGCGCCTCCGGTCGACGCCGCGGTGACCGGAGGACAGTAAGGAGGCCTGAGCGGCACGGTGCACGGCGGCCCACTGTCCACCGCCGGAGGTTCCCGCCGTGCCGAACGCTCCATCCCTTCGACCCGCCGCGCCTGCGCGGGGCACCTCCACGGCCATCTACGCCGTGACCGGGGTAGTCGACGAAGTCAACGACCTGATCATGCCCGGGGCGTTCACCGCCACCCTTGCCACCCGGCCCGTGAAAACGGTGTGGCACCACGAATGGAAGGACCCGGTAGGGGTCGTCCTCGACGTCACCGAACTCCTGCCCGGCAACAAGCTGCTCACCGCGATTCCCGGCTGGCCCGCCGAGGCCGGCGCGCTCGTCGCCACCGTGGCCTACAACCTCAGAACCAGCCGCGGCCGCGACGCCTACGAGCAGGTCAAGCAGTGGCACGAGCACAAGCAGGCCCAGTTCTCCATCGGCTACCGAGTTCCTCAAAGCGGCGCGACCCGCCGCAGCGACGGCGTACGGGTCATCCACACCCTCGACCTGTTCGAAGTGTCTCCGGTCCTCCACGGCGCCCACCCGATGACCCGCGCGCTGGAAGTCAAAGCCGACCCGGGCACGGCCGGACTGGAACGCAAGGAGACCCGGTCGGCCGTGCTGGAGGTGAAGGCGGCTGAGCAGCAGATCAACCGCGGCGTGATGGTGGCGCTGTACCCGCCGCCGGCCGTGGCCGAGCGGATCGCCCACGCCGAGGGAAGCCCGCCCGCGGAGCTCCACGTCACCCTCGCCTACCTGGGCGACGCCGACCAGCTCCCCGGTCACCCGGACGACCTGACCCACATCGTTCAGATGGCACTGTCCGGGGTCGGCCCGCTCACCGGGTCCATCGGCGGCATCGGCCGCTTCCCCGACCACGGCAGTGGCATCCCGACCTGGGTGCCCGTCGACGTCCCGGGCCTCGCCGAAGTACGCCAGCGCATCGTGGATGGCCTCGCCTCCCACTACGACGGCGTGCTGCGCACCAACCACGGCTTCGTTCCGCATCTCACCCTGGGATACGACCTGCCCGACGTGCCGGACGTCCCGTCCCTGCCCGTGGACTTCTCGGCGGTCCACGTCGTCCGGGGGGCAGACCGCATCCCGATCTGGCTGCAGGCCGAGACCGAGAAGGACGCGGAACCGTCCGCCGAGATGCAGCAGTTCGCTGCGGCCGCCGCCGACAGCTCCCGCGTGCCGGCTGGGGAGCAGAAGTCGGCACGCGCCGCCGTCGCGGCCGCCCGGGCCCGCCGCACTCCCCGCATCGAGCACAAGTCGGCCCGCGCCATCGTGGCCGAAGCCAAGAGCCGCATCACCTTCGGAGAGACCCCCATGACGACCACACCCCAGGCCCTGCCCGAGTCGTACGAACAGCTGCGCTCCCGGCTCGCCGACAGCGTCCGCGAGCTCCTCGGCAAGGACGACGGGTCCTGGACGTGCATCGAAGCCACCTATCCCGATCGCGTCATCGTCTCCGTCAACGGGGACGGCCCCGGCCCGTCATCCACCTTCGCGATCCCCTACCAGACCGCCGGCGGCAGCATCACGCTCGGAACCCCTCAGCCCGTGGAACTCGCGACGATCGTGGTCCCAGAAGGCACCAGTGCCCACCGCGCCGCTACCACCGACGAAGACGTCGACGCGCGGGTGGTCCAGCCGACTGTCGACGCCCTGACCGACGCCACCGCGCGCATCACCGCCACCACGGCCAAGCCCGACCAGCTCGAGGCAGTCCGCGCCACGGTCAGCAGCCTCGTGGCCGCGCTCTCCGCGAAGGGTCTGGCCATCGACCCCGACCCCGAGGAACTGTCCGGGCGCCCGGGTGACACCGGCATGGCGCTGTGGGACGACGACACATTCGAGGACGACGACCTGGACGCGGAGGACGACGAGGACCACGCCCCGGCCTCCGAAGCCCCCGAAACCGACGGCGCCGACACGGGACAGGGCACCATCCGGCTCGACCCCGACGAGGTCAAGGCCGCGCTCGCCGCGATCCAGCTGTAGGCGCGACTCAGCCTCACAGACACCTACCCCGCCCAGAACCACCCTCCGGAGAAGCCGACCTAAAAACCGCAGGTCAGATGCCATGTGCTGTCCGCTCTGTACGCCAGAGCGGGCAGCACGCGACGTTAAGCACCCGCTTCCCTTTACATCGCCTCTGCGTTGAGGCGTCCCGGTGCTGGCCGGGCGAGCGGCGCACGTCAACCGCCCCAGCATCAGGGAGAAGAGCACACCATGTCGGACAAGAGCCGTCTCAAGTCGCTCCAGGAACAGCTCCAGGTCAAGAGCGCCGAGGCCGAGCGCATCAGCCAGACCTTCAAGGTCGAGGACGGTGGCGGCTTCGTCGTCTCCACCGAGCAGGCCGCCGCGTTCAAGAAGGTCTCCGCCGAGGCGCAGGAGATCAAGTCGCTCATCGACGCCGAGCAGGGCCTGGTCCAGGTCAAGCAGTACCTCAACGAACCGGAGGGCCCGTCGGCCGCGGGCCTGCACTACGGGCAGCAGCCGGGCATCGAGGAGAAGTCCTTCGGTGACCTGTTCGTCGAGTCCGACGCCTACAAGCGCGCGGCCGCGGACGAGTTCCGCGGCAACACCTACCTGCGCGCCGACATGGAGGGGAAGTCGATCTTCTCCCTGTCGGCGGGAACGGTCACCCACCAGACCCTGGGCAGCGCCCAGAACGTCGGGATCGCCGAGCGGGCCTACCGCAAGTTCCACATCCGGGACCTCTTCCCGAAGAGCTCCACGAAGAATGCGGTCCTCTACGGCGCCCGGGAGACCGGCTGGACCAACGCCGCCCGGCAGGTGAAGGAACGTTACGCCGCGGACGGCGTCAGCCCGGCGACGGGCGGCCCCACGGACACCTGGGGCCGGGCCCCGCGATCCAAGCTGTCCCTGGTCCCGGTGATGTACCCGGTCGCCGAAATCGCGCACCTGCTCGACGCGCACAAGAACATCCTGTCGGACGAACCCCGGCTCAAGACCTTCATCAACACGCGCATGGTCGAGGGCGTGAAGTACCAGGAGGACTGGGACCTCCTGCACTCCGTCGGCGACGGCCAGTCCATCACCGGTCTGTTCAATACGCCCGGCGTCCAGCAGTACACCGGCCTGTCGACCGACAAGCACTCCGTCCAGATCCGCCGCAGCATCACCAAGGCCCTGCTCGCGGAGTACGACCCCACGGGCATCGTCCTCAGCCCCACCATGTGGGAGCAGGTCGAGGTCGAGGAAGACGACAACGGCGCCTTCCGTGTCGCCCTCCAGGTCGCGATCGGCGCCGAAAAGCGCGTCTGGCGCCTCAACGTGGTCGAGACGACCGCGATGGAGGACACCAAGTTCCTCGTCGGCGCGTTCGGTCTCGGCGCCCAGCTCCACGACCGCGAGAACGTCTCGGTCACCGTCTCCACCGAGAACGGGACCAACCATGAGCACGGCTTGATCACCTTCCGTGGTGACGAGCGCGTCGCGCTCGAGGTACCGCGCCCGGAGAGCTTCGTGATCGGCACCTGGACCCAGCCCGCCTAACCCGGACGCCGGTGAGGGGGCGCGCACCCTGGCGCGCCCCCTCACCCAGGACACCCACGACGGAGGACGCTGGTGATCGAGATCCAACCCACAGGCCTAGCGGCCGACCTGGAAGCCCTGGCCGGCGCCCCCGCTGCGCCTAAGGGACCGCCGTGCACCGTGGGCGCCTTCCTCGCGCACGCGGACGAGCCCACGGCCGCCGCACTCCGAGTCGCGCTGGACACCCCAAGCATCACCGGAAAGTCGATTGCCGACACCCTCAGGAAGTACGGCGGAGCCGTCACCGCGTACACCGTCGCCAGACACCGGCGCCGCGGTGAGTCGAACGGATGCCGGTGCCCGCGATGAGCCTGACCACGGACCTCCAGGCGCTCCTGCAGCCCGCCGGCGAGGGCCAGACCCAGCCCACGCAGATCCAGCGGCCCCAGGCCGCAGCACCGCGCGGCTGGGAGACCGGCGTCCGGTACGAGCCGGGCGGAACCATGGTCGTCACCGCCCCCGCGACCGAGCAGCCCCCCAACAGCGAGCAGGACTGGCGCGAACGCGTCGAAGCCCTGGGCCTGGCCATCCCCGAGGGCTTCCGAGTCCGCCTCACCGAGGCCCGCCACGACCCGGCCGCCTGGCATCGCGACGCCCAGGGCGACGACGCCGTCACCCGCCCGGTCTGGCGCTGCCGCTACGTCATCGAACCAGCCGCCCCGGCCTGGCTGTCGTTCGGCGACGTGGACTCCCTGGTCCGCGACGCGATGCGCCGCCGTCGCAAGCCGCGAGCCGCCCTTGAAACGGCCGAGCGGGCCCTGGTCGTCGTCTACGCCGACGCGCAGGCCGGGAAAGTCGGCCGCGACGGAGGAACCCCCGAACTGGTGGCCCGGATCGCCGAGCGATTCGACCGGCTCGACGACCACATTCGCGACCTCAAAACGGTCGGTCGCGCCCCGACTGCCGCCTATTGGGCCGACGCCGGCGACTGCATCGAAGGATTCGAAAACACAGGTCAGCAGGCGTTCACGAACGATTTGACCTTGACCGAGATGGTCCGAGTCCACAGGCGGCTCACGTTCGAGGGCCTGGACCGGCTGGCCGGCAGGTTCGACCGTGTCGTCGCGGCGACGTGCGGCTCCAACCACGCCAGGGTCAGGCGCGGCAAGGACGCGGTCGGCCCCCCGGTCGACGACTGGGGCATCGAGGTTCTCAGCCAGATCGGGGATGCCTACGCCAGAAATCCGGCGGCGTACGGCCACGTCTCGTTTGTGATGCCTGAGCGGTGGCGCGACACTGTGAGCCTCGATGTCGCCGGGACTGTGGTGGGCCTTGCCCACGGGCATCAGTACCCGCGGCCCGAAAAGGCCGGCGACTGGTGGCGGGGGCAGACCTTCGGCCGCCAGCCAGTGGCCGACGCGCAGATCCTGATCACCGGTCACTACCACCACTTCCGTGCGCAGCAGCTCGGCAACGGGCGCCTCCACATCCAGGCTCCGACTCTGGATAACGGGTCCGACTGGTACACGGTGCGCAGCGGCGAGGTCTCCGCGTCCGGCCTGCTGGTGTTCAGCGTCGGCCCCGAGGGCTGGGACGACCTCCGCATCCTGTGACCGCGACGTAAGCGTCGACGGGCCTGCACCGTCCGGTCATGACTCAACCGAAGCGGTGGCTACTCACCCAAAACTCCGATATGCGCCGTCAAGGGATCTTCAACTGGTCGATCCCAGCATGGGCGGGAACCCTGCCCGACGGCCGCACGTACAACACCTGCCCGTCGGCCGGCGTCTGCGTTTCGATGTGTTACGCGCGGCAGGGCTCCTACCGGTTCCCCAACGTCAAGGCACGTCACGAGGCCAACCTCATGATGATCCTGGACGACCTCCCGGGCTGGGAGCGTGACATGACCGCAGAGCTTCAGCACAAGCGGTACCAGGGCCGTTGGGTGCGCTGTCACGACGCCGGCGACTTCTTTTCGGAGAGTTACGTCCGCGCCTGGATGAGGGTCATGCGGGCCGCGCCAGGCGTTCGCTTCTACGCGTACACCAAGAGCGTGAAACTTTTCCGCGACGTTGTCGAACCGGACCCGCCGGAGAACTTCAAGTGGGTGATCTCGCTCGGCGGCCGCGAGGACCACCTGGTGGACCTGACCCGCGAGCGGCACGTCGACATCTTCCCCGACGAGGACTCCCTGGCCGAGGCCGGTTACACCTCCCGGGCCGAGGAGGGGTGCCTGACCTCCGTGCTGGGCCCGCAGAAGATCGGCATTTCGGCGAACAACATCGCCCACGCCAAGAAGAAGCAGGGCGGCCACCGGTGGAGTGAGCTCCAGCGGGTCCAGGACTCGCGCCGCCGCGGCCCCGGCAAGCAGTTCGACAGCGGCCGCCCCTAGCCGGACGCGAGGACGGCCCCTCTGCTGCCTGCCATCCGGCCGACTTACCCAATTGGGTAAGTCACCGCCCGGGCACGGCGCGACCGAAGCCCCGAGGCCCCGCCATCCTTCCCCGACCATCACAGCGAGGAAGGACACCCATGGGTCTTTACAAGGCGAACGGGCAGCGCATCACCCGGGCCGCATTCCCGTCCGCGGCCGTCACCGACGCTCCCCAGCGCATCACCGAGGACGTCTACGAGAGCGAGCCGTACGGCCCCGGCGACGGCCGCCCCGAGGGCTCCAAGCGGTTCCTGCTCTATCAGGCCGGAACCATCGTCCCGCAGTCGGTGATCGACCGGCTGTTCACCGCAGGCACCATCGCCGCCATCACCCCTGCGACCGGGCCCGCCGCCGGCGGCACCACGGTGACCATCGCGGGAGCCAACCTCGACGGCGTCTCTGCGATCAACTTCGGTGCGACCCCCGGCACGAATCTGCGTGTCATCTCCGCCGCCGAAGTGAGGGTGACGGCCCCGGCAGGAGCGGTCGGGGCTGTGAACGTCGTGGCGGTGGACGACGCAGGCAACGTCACCAAGGCGGGCGGCTACACGTACGCCTGACCCCGCCAACCGGAGGCCCCAGCAATCGCTGGGGCCTCCGGCGTAGGACGCGACACAAACACGCGAGCGCGTGCAGGGTGCGCGCGATCGGATCGACACCTCACAGGGAGCCCACCATCATGACCGCCACCCGTACGCGCAAGACCGCCGCTGCCAAGGCCGACGCGCCTCAGGAGCAGGACACCGCAGCCGAGTCCGCAACGGAGACGCCTGACTCCACCCCGCAGGCTCCCGACGTCGCCCCGCTGGAGCCCCCGCAGATCGAGGAGGCGCCGGAACCCCCGGCCGGCGTCCAGTACGCCACGCCCACCGAGGTCATCCCGGACGACGAGAACCTGGCCGAGGTGATCCTCGACGACGCCACGAAGCAGCCGCCGGCGGACCTCGAGACGGTCTTCCAGCCACTCACCGAGTACGGCTCCACCCTCCAGTGCACGGTCCGCCTTGTGGAGCAGACCTTCCTCGGGCCGCACAGCAACCCCGTGGAGCGGCTCCTCCAGCCGAAGGGCGCCGTGGTGTCCGAAGGCATCGCGGCCCGCATCCTCGACCGGCTCCGCGAGCAGGCCAGCCGCTCGGCCGCCTCCTGATTCCCGCCCCGCTACCGTCCGAACAGCAGGTGACATGACGATCCCCGCGGGCATCCGCACCGTCCGGGTGAAGGGGCGCTTCCGACGCCCCGACGGCGTCCCCTACAAGGGCACGCTGACCTTCCAGGTCCCCGCCATCATCGAGATGGACCAGGCGTACACGATGGTGGCGGGTACGGCCACCGCCGAGCTCGACGAGAACGGCGAGTTCAGCATCCTGCTGACGGCCACCGACCAGGGCGACCCGTCCGGATGGGTCTACACCGTCGTCCTGCTCCTGGACGACGGCACCACCCGGCCGTTCAGCCTTGCACTGCCGTCGGACGTCGCCGAAGTCGATCTCACCAAGATCATGCCGTCCGACCCCGCCCAGCTGAACTACGTCCCGGTCAAGGGAGAAAAGGGCGCCGGCATGCTGTCCGGGGCTGGTTCGCCCACCGCGGCGGATGGTGCGACCGGGGACTTCTGGATCGACACAGCATCGAACGTCAGCTGGTCTCTCTACGGCCCGAAGACCGCCTCGGGGTGGCCGACGTCCGGCCTGCCGCTCGGTGGCGGAGCCACCTGGCGCGTCCGCGACCTACCCGATCCCCAGATCGCGGACGCCGTGTATACGGGGACACCACCGACCATCAGCACCGCCCCGACGTCGGCCCCGTCTACGGGATGGATCAAGTACGCCCCCGACCCGGTCGCCTTGTCCGGTACCGACCGGCGCGGACCGTACACCTGGGCCGGCGCCACCAACTTCGCTATCGGCGTCGGCACCCCAGACAGCACCTACGTCCGGCCGCTGTCCCGCTACCCCAACACCTACGCCTCGGGGCAGACGAACTGGTCTCTGGAAGTCGGCACCGACGCACAGGCCATCCAGCTCCGGTTCAAGCACATCAGCGCCACCACGATGTTCCGCCTGTCCATCGACGGCCGGAAGATCACCGACCTGATGCAGCCGAGCGGTGGCACTGTCCCCAACGAGGGCTCCACCCACCTCATGACCATCGACTTCGGTAGCGCCGCCCCGCGCCGGCTCAGATTCGACTTCTCGAACATGCCGTTCGGCGGCATCTACCTTCCGGCCACGGCCAACATGTGGGGGACCCACCTGCGCGGTGGCCGATTCATGGCTCTCACCGACTCCCTCGGCGACGGCTCGGCCCTCAACGTGGGTGCCGGCTGTGGAACCTGGGTAGATCGCGTAGGCCGCATGCTCGGTTGCACCGACATCTGGCGCGAAGGCCGCGGCTCCACCGGATACATCGCACCCGGCGGGCATGCCACGTTCGGCGTGCGCGCCGAAGTCGACGTCATCCCGCACGTACCCGACCGCCTCGTCCTCTGGGGCGGGTACAACGACGCCTCCGGCGACCAGGCGCAGATCGCCACCGCGGCGGCCGCCCTGTTCACCCGGCTCAAGACCACCCTGCCCCGCTGTCAGATATTCGTCATCGGCTGCTGGTCCCCCACCGGCACTCCCGCGGCGTCCCACACCGCCACCACCGCCACACTCCGCACCGCGGCGGCCGCCGCCGGACTCCCCTTCGTCTCCCCGCAGACCGGCGGGATCTACAACGCCGCCGGCGCTCTGGTGGCGACCCACGGCCCCTGGATCACCGGCACCGGTAACGCCTCGGTCCCCAAGGGTGACGGCAATGCGGACTTCTACGTGGGCTCGGACACCGTGCACCCGACCGACGCCGGCCACGCCTACCTTGCCCGCCGCATCTACGCGTTCATGGCCACCGTCATGCCCGCCTGACCCGAAAGGAGACCCGCATGGGCACCTACACCTACCGGCCCCTCTACGGAGGAGCCTTCTACGACCCCGAGCCCGCCGGCGGCCTCGTCGACCGGGTCACGCTCTACAGCACCCCGGAGCGCTCCGGCATACCCGCCGCCACCGTGGGCCCGGCCGTCCGCGCCGCCCCCGGCCGATACGTCTTCACCCTGCCCGACCTGCCCGACGGCCGGTACTGGACCACCGTCACCTTCACACCCTCCCAGGGCACACCGCCCGCTACCGACCGCACCGCCTATGTGGATCTGCCGCTGGACAGCGGCCTCGTCGCCTCGCCCGAGTCCGTCGCCGACGAACTCGGCTTGCCCCTCCCGCTCACCGCCGCGCAGCGCACCGCCCTGCAGAACGCCGTCCGCAAAGCCCAGGCCGACGTGACCAGCTACCTCGGCCGCCCACTCGTCCCCCGCGCCACCACGCTCCGCGCCGTCACACCCCGGTGGACCGACGCCCTCGAGGACCCCGCGTCCTGGCCCCTGCCCGACCCGGACGACATCACCGAAGTCGCCGCGTACCGGCCGCTGGGAGATGGGACGTACGACGTGGACTTCCTCATCGGCCTCAACGGCGCCACAGAGGAGCCGATCGTCCGGTACGTCACCGCACACGCTGCCGAGTCGGAACGCCAGCGCCCGGGCGGCGTCGTCGCGGACGGCCGTCGCGTGTCGTCGGTGAGCGCCGAAGGCCAGTCCATCTCCTACGAGACGTCCCCGGCAGCAGGCCAGCCCGGGTCCCTGCCTGCGATCGACACCCTGTCTGGCCTGCGCCGCCTGGTCTACCGCCCGCTCAGCGGGCCGCCGCGCGCGCCCTGGCCGTACTCCTCCACCCGCGGCCGACGCTGAGCCGGGAAGGAGCACCCGTGGCTGTCGTCCTTCCGAACACCGTCCTGACCGTGTACGCGCTCCCCCATCCCTGGGAACGGGACGCCAACGGTGTACCCGTCCCGCCGAACCCGACTCTGCGCCCGCCGGCCCGCGGCTCCTGGCCGGGCGCCGCCCTGGAGCAGCCGGATGGCTCCTGGTCGATCCGGCTGGACCCGCAGGCCTGGCCGGTGGAACCCGGCGACACCGTCACTGACACTGCTGGGCGCTCCTGGACCCTCACCAGCTCCCGCAACCACGCCGTCCCCGGCTGCGCGGCCGCCGACTACGTCCAGGCCACCGCCACCCTCAATCCCCCGGAGGTCCCCTGATGGCCCGCTTTACGCCGGCACCCGGCCTCGAAGAGGCGCTTGCCCGGATGGTCGCCCCGCACGTGCAGCGCATCGCCCACCAGGTGGAGATGGAGGCGAAGCGGCTGGCCCCGCCCACCAAGCAGTGGGTGACCATGGCCGACGATCACGTCCGGCCCACCCACGTCTCCGCCCAGGGCCAAGAAGTGCCTGGGAATCTGCGGTTCACCATCAACAGCATGGCCTGGGACCGCCGCCACCGCGGTCTCGGCGCGAAGACCTACATGCTGGCCCCCCGCGACCAGAGCTCCCGGGCGGTCGCCAACATCAAGAATTGCCGCTGCACCACCCACAAGGACCCTCAGGGGATCGCCCGGAACATCAACACTGGGCAGCCCGTGATCACCGGCAAGAAGGTCACCGTGACCGTCTCGGCCCGCGGTCCACTCGTCGTCGAAGCGGAAGTCGGCACCGTCTACCCGGGAAACCTCGTCGCCGACGGCGCGCACTTCATGGCCCGTGGCGCGGCCATCGTGGCGGCGCGCCGCTGATACGGGGTGGCGGGGGTTCCCTGCCGTGACTGCCCCTTCCGCCTAGAAGGGGCAGCATGCCGCCAGGGCCTCAGCCAGGACACGACACAAGCGCGCGGCGTATGCACAGTGCCCGTCATGACCACGATCAAGAAGACCACCACCGCCTCCGACACGCCCGCAGAGGCCCCCACCGTCACCGCGGCGCCGCCGGAACCGACACCGACTCCGGCCACAGCCCCGACCATCGTCGGGCCTGCCCCGGCCGGCGACGCCGAGCCCCAGACCGTCGTCCTCTCCCACTACCTGCGCATCGGCGGCACCGACTACGCACCCGGTGACAAGATCCTCGTCTCGCCGGACTACGCCCGCCGCCTCCGCGTCCAGGGCTACACGGCCCGCACCTGATGACGGAACGGACCCTGGCGGACGCCGACCCGGTATCCGAACTCCTCGCCTGGCTCCAGCAGAGCACCGGGGTCGCCGACGCACTCGGCGGCCCCGGCCGGGTGTCCGGAATCCCCGAGGCGCCCTGGCCGCACCTCGTAGTCACCCACGGACCCGGCGGCGACCTCCGCGACCTCACCTGGGCAACCAGCCCCGAAGTGACGCTCGAACTGCACGGTGATCCGGGCGGATGGCCCGGCCGTGCCGAGCTCCGCCGCATCCTCCTGCTCTGCGCGACTGCAGCAAAGAAGGTTGTTGAGGCACCGCACGTACCCGGCCTACCCGTGATCTCCGGGATCGCGCCATCCGGAACGCTCATCTGGTCACCGCTCGTCGACGGCCAGCCGCGGTGGATTCTCACACTGGCCGTGACCATCCACCCCTGAGGAGGCGACACAAGGCACCACCACTCTCCACGGTGTCCGGGCCCCACACCTCGGACCCAGGAGAACCGTCATGGCAGGCGAGACCGCCAACAGCAACGAAATCGTCATCCCCTCCATCACCCGCGTCTGGTACGCGCCGGTCGGAACCGTCGTCCCCGCGGATGCCGTGGTGGCCATGCCCACCGGCTGGCGCAGCGTCGGCCTGACCACCGAGGACTCGTTGAAATTCAACTCGGAGCCGAACTTCGAGCAGGTCCGAAGCGCCCAGTCCTCGTACCCGACCCGCACCTTCCAGACCCAGGACGCCGCCACCATCGAGGTAGACCTGCAGCAGTGGTCCGGGGCCAACTTCCGGGCCGTCTACGGCGGCGGCACCATCAGCGAGATCACTCCGTCCGGCGGCGGCACCGCCAAGCACTACAAGTTCACGCCTCCGAAAATCGGCAGCCGAACCGAGATCACGGCCATCGTCGAAGTCATCGACGGCGGCAAGCACTACCGGTACGTCTTCCCGCGCGCCATGCAGATGGAAGGCGTCTCCAAGGACCTCGCCAAGACGAAGGAGGCGATCCTGCCGCTCCGCCTGGCGGTGCAGGGAGGCGACGACGTCGACGCCTGGTACGTGATCACCGATGACCCGGCCTTCGCCCTGACCGCGTGACCTCTCGCGGCAGCGCGCGACGGTAGACCGACCGGCCTGCCACTCTCCGCGCGCTGCCGCAGTCCTGCGACTCAGCCTGCCGAACACGAGAGGCCGCACCATGTCTTCCTTCGTCATCGACCTCGACGCCGAGCGCCGTGAAGTCCGCTACCCGAACGGCATCCCGGTCAAGATCGGCGGAGAGCAGTTCATCTTTCCGGCGGAGGTCCCGGCCGAGGCGCTCGACCCACTCCTGTCCGACGACCTGGACCTGGTCGGCTTCTTCGGCGACCTCGTCACCAGCACCGGCGGAGGAACCGTCAGCGAGATCACCGTGATGCTGTTCCGCCGGCCCAAGCTGCCCCGCCAGTTCTACGCCGCGGTGAAGGACGTCTACCGCGTCCTCCTCGGGGAGGAGCAGTACAAGGACTTCCTGGCCCAGCGGCCATCCATCCCGGACTACGTGCGGCTGACCACCGCCCTGGCGAAGGTGTACGGAGTTGAGCTGGGAAAGCTCTTCGCGTCGGATTCCTCCTCCGAGACCGATTCGGAGACATCGAGTCCGACCTCTCCCGCTTCCACAACGGCCTCGACGCCCGAGGAGTCTGGCGCCGTCCCGGAGAGCCCGGCTTCATCGGCCTTCGACGCCTGATCTCGCTCCTGGACGGCCTCCCGGACGACTCGCGGTACCAGACCGCGCCCTCCGGCGGATGGACCGTGACCACGGAGCTGATCGCCCAGCTGCTCGAGGAGGTCAGCCTCCTGGCCTCCGACATGCGACGCAAGGAACCCAAGACCGTTCCCCGGCCCGTCGCACCGCCCCAGAAGAAACGCTTCGGCGCAGCTGCTCCCCAGCAGCCCGAGCCTGAGCGTCCCCGCATGACCGGCCACCACAAGATGCTTGCGGTCGCCATGCAGAGAGGAATGGTCCGCAGTGGCTGAGGGTCTGCAGGCAGGCCGGCTGGAAGTGCCGGTCGTCGCCGACCTCGCCGGCTTCGCGCGCGAGCTCCGCTCCCGGGTCGAGGCTGCGGCCGAGGGCCTGGCCGTGCAGGTCAAGGTGAAGATCGACGACACCGGTCTGCGCAAGCGGCTGGAGAAGGCGGTCGAGAAGGCCTCCAGGGGAGTCACGGCGACCGTACGGGTCAAGGTGGACAGGGATCGGCTGCGTACCGAGCTGGCAGGAATCGCCCGGGACGTCTCCGACACCGACCTCAACCTGCCCGTCACCCCCGATGGTGACGGTGACAGCTCCGCGGGCGGGGGCCTGCGTGGGCGCCTGCGCCGACTCCTGCAGGGCGCTCAGGAAGAGGCCGACCGGAACCCGGTGAACGTGCCGGTCCGGCTGCCCCGCGGCCGCGGCGCCCTGCGGATGCTGGGCATCGGGTCTTTGCTCACCCTCGTCCAGCCTGCGGTGGCCGCGCTCGTCCAGTACGGCGCGGGGCTGACCGCGATGGTGTCCGCGGCCGCACCCGCGGTGGGCGTCCTGGGCGCCATCCCCGGGCTGATCGTCGCGGCCGGTACGGCCGTGGCGGGCACGATGATCGCGTTCAGCGGCTTCGGGACGGCCATCGGCACGATCGCCGAGGCCGAGAAGAAGATGGCCGCGGGCACCAAGCTGACGAAGTCGGAACAGGCCGGGCTCAAAGAAGCCCTGGACTCGCTCTCACCGTCCGCCGCGAAGGTTGCACGCGAGGTCATGGGCCTCGGCAAGGCGTGGACGAGCGTCCGCAAAGCCACGCAGGAAGCGTTCTTCTCCAAGCTCGTCGGCCAGATCAAACCCGCCGCCGAGGCAGTGTTCCCTCTGCTGTCCGACGCCATGGCGGACACCGCAGGACAGATGGGCAACCTCGCCGCGCGCGGTGCCAAGTTCATGCAGACCGGGGTGTTCCGCCAGGACTTCAAGACGATTGCCGGCACCAACTCGAAAGTCATCGGCAACATCACGAACGGCGTGGCCAATCTCGGCCGCGCCTCCATGGACTTCCTAGTGGCCTCCGGGCCGTTCGTCGAGCGAGTCGGCCAGGCCGGAGAACGGTTCACCGCCTACCTCCGGTCCTCTGCGGCCGCCGGCAAGGAAACGGGCTCCCTTGCCCGGTTCCTGGACAAGGCCGGAGACAAGGCGGCCCAGCTCGGCCGTACGACCAGGGACCTGGGCAAGGGCCTCGCCGGTGTCGGCCGCGCAGCCTCCGACACGGGCAACGCCCTCCTGGACGGGCTCGAAGGCACCATGGTGCGGTTCAACCGCTGGGCGAACAGCAAGGCCGGCAGCAACGCGATGAAGCAGTTCTTCTCGGACGCTGCGCCCATGTTCCACGAGCTCAACGCGCTCGTCGGTGACTTCGTCCGCGGCTTGGGCCGCATGGCCACGGACGGTGGCGTCACCAGCCTTATTCGGCAGATCCGCACGGAGCTGATGCCCGCCGTCGGCAGCGTTTTCGATGCCCTGGGCCAGTCGATAGGTCCGGCCTTGATCAGCGTCATCTCCAACGTGGCCACCGCCATCGCCAGCGTGGCCTCCGCCGGAACCGGGCTCGGCGTGCTCCTGACCTCCCTGGCCGGCCTCCTGTCCGCCTTCAACCAGATCATGAACGTGATCCCCGGTGCCAACGCGGCCCTGGCCACCCTCATCGGCACCCTGCTCGCCCTCAAGGTCGTCACCGCCGTCTCGGGCATGCTCGGCAGAATGGGCACGGCGGCCGCCGGCGCCGTCACTTCAGTCTCCGCCCTCGGCTCCACCATGCGCGGCAGCACCGCGACCATCGGGCCGTCGGCCACCCTGTGGCAGCGGATGAGCGGCGCCTACCGCACCACAGCGGCCGAGAGCGGCCGCCTGTCCGGTGCGCTGCGCGGCGTGGGTGCAGCCAACCGGGTCGCGTCAAGCGCACTTGGGGGGATGGTCTCCACCCTCGGCGGCCCGCTCGGTATCGCCATCATCGGTGTCACCGTCGTCCTGGGCCTGCTCGCTTCCCGCCAGGAGGCCGCGGCCCGGGCCGCGGCCGCGCACAAGGAACGCATCGACTCCCTCTCGCAGTCCCTGGCCCAGTCCGGGGGCGTGATCGACGCCAACGTCCGCGCGCAGGCCGCGCAGATGCTCCAGGACGTCAAGCTTGCTGACGGCAAGGGCAAGCTCGTCGACGTTCTTCGCAAGGCCGACGTCAGCCTCGGACAGGTCACCGACGCCTACCTCGAGCAGGGCGGCACCATCGACGGCCTGCAGAAGAAGCTGATGGCGCTCGCGGAGGCCAACAAGGCATGGGTGGTCAAGGGCAAGTCCGAGAGCTACGACTACACCGAGGAGGGCAAGCGGTACAAGGCGGCCGCCGACCAGTTGGGCAAGATGAACGGGGAACTGGACGAGACCCGTAAGAAGCAGGCCGAAGTCGCCGACGCCGTCAAGAACGCCGGCGGCGCGGGAACGACCGCGTACGACCGCCTGTCCCTCTCCGTTCAGGGCTTCAACGACAAGACGAAGTCCGCGGACGAGCGCGTCGACTCGCTGCGGCGGGCCTTGGATGCGCTCAGCGGCAACGCCGAGAGCTTCCACGACGCCGCGACCCGCCTCAACCAAACCATGCTCAACGTCGACGACGCGATGGCCGGCGCCAAGGACCAGACGCAGGGCTGGGGCAAGGCCCTGATCGACGCAGACGGCATGGTGAACACCAGCACCAAGAACGGCCAGACCCTCAACGGACAGCTCAAGGAGATGCGCGACGCCATGCTCTCCGTGGCGACCCGCGCCCAGGAAGCCGCTGAGCAGGGCCTGATGCCCATGAACGACGCCATGACCAAGAGCCAGAGCGCCATGGAGCAGGCCCGGGCGAAGGCCATCGCGCTCGGCGAGAGCATGGGCCTGAGCGAGACCGAGGCCAAGGCCCTCGCTGACCAGATGGGCTTCATCCCCTCCACGATCACCACCCTCATGACCACCCAAGGCATCCCCCAGGCCACCGCCGAGTTCCTCGCACTCAAGGGGCAACTCGAGAACCTCGGCGAGGGCAAGGCGATCCGAATCAGCGCGCCCACCGCTGAGGCCACGGCGCAACTCCAGGCGCTCGGCTTCTCCGTCCAACGGATCCCCGGCACCAAGGAGGTCGAGGTGACCGCGCCCACCGGCGGCGCCCGGATCAACATCGCCTCCCTGGCCGCGGACATCGCAAACGCCCCTGACCGCAAGAACGTCACCGTCTCCGCGATCATCGAGGCTGCCGTCGGCAACCTCTCGTCCATCCGGGACCAGGTCGCGGCGATGCCGGACAAGACGATCGAAGTCCAGGCTCCAACCCAGATCGCCCGGGATGCCCTCACCGAACTCGGCTACAAGATCAACGACGTCCCCGGCAGCAAGAACGTCACCGTCACCGCACCGACCGGCGGTGCCATCGGCAACCTGAACGACCTCCAGACCCGCATCGACAACCTGCGCGGGAGGACCGTCCACATCACCGTCTCCTACGACGGCGTGAACAGCGACGGGTCCGCCCACATCGCGGGCATGGGCAGGTGGGCGGACGGTGGAATACTCCGCTTCGCCCAGGGAGGCATCCACCAAGCGGCCAGCCGCCTCCAGTCCTTCGCGCAGGGCAGCGAACGCCACATCGCACAGATCGCCCGGCCCGGAGAATGGCGGCTGTGGGCGGAGCCGGAGACCGGCGGCGAGGCCTACATCCCACTCGCTCCCGGCAAGCGCAAGCGGTCCCAACAGATCCTCGACCGCGTCGCCGAGATGTTCGGCGGCCGCGTCATGTACTTCGGAGACGGCGCCCTTCGCCAGTACGCCCAAGGGGCGCTCGCGGTGCGCTCCAGCAACCGCGGCACCGGCACCGCCACCAGCCGCACCGCTTCCACGCCCGCCCTCGTGGGCGGCGACCTGAACCTCACCATGACCGGCGCCCCCATGTCCCCAGGCGAGGCCATCGGCAACGCCATGTACCAGCTGCGCCGCCTTCGCCGAGGAGGAGCCCATGCCGGCTGAGAGCGAATGGAACCTGAGCTACGAGGCCGAAGGGCTCCACCCTGCTGTCGACTTCACCTTCGGCACCGTCAAGAGCGGCTTCTACCTCCTGGAGCCCTACGAAATCACCTACGCGGACAGCGACATCGGAGACACCCCCATGCCGCGCACCGACACCGTGCGCCTCGGACAGGACTTTCGGGCCCCGGCCACCGTGACCTTCGAGGTCGGCGTCGATACTGTGCCCGGCGCCGCAACCCCGTCGGGACGCCACGGCAAGAACCTGGACGCCCTCTCCGCCATGGCGCAGGCGTGGGACGCCGAAGGCCTGCGCCGCCGCTTCGCCACGCCGGCTGTGCTGCGCACCGTGCAGGGCGGCCGTGCTCGGCGGCTGTACGGGCGCCCCCGAAAGTGGAGCGCTGCCGGCACCCGCCTGACCCGGCAGGGTTACACGCCGGTGGTGTGCACGTTCGCCTGCGTGGACGCCACCGCCTACGACGACGTTGAGCAGGTCGCCTCCGTAGGCCTGCAGCCGCCCCCGCACCGCGGCCTCAAGGGACCGCTCAAGGCGCCGGTCACCATGGGCGGAGCCGGGGTGGGGACCATGAACGGAGGGATCCTCGTCGGCGGCACGAAGGCGGCCTGGCCGGTGATCACGATTCGGGGGCCGCTCAGCCAGCCCCGCGTGGAACTCGCCGAGCGGGTGGTCGGCCAGAAGCGGCTACCGGGCTGGACGGCCGGGCTGAACCTGGCGCTCGAGGAGGGCGAGACCGTAGTCATCGACACCCGGCCCTGGGCCCGAACCGTGCTGCGCAACGGCACGGCCTCCGTTGCCGGCGACCTGACGTGGGGCTCGCCCCTGCTGGAGGACATGCGTCTGCCCGTAGGCCCGCAGAACCTCGTACTCCGGGGGATCGACGAGACGGGCAGCGCCTCGATGACCGTGGCTTGGCGGGACGCGTACGCCTACTTCTGAACCGGGCCCGGCAGGGAGCGACACAAGGTGATGCGCCCGGTGAGGGTGTGGCCCGGTCTATCTCTGGGAGGTCACCCATGCCGTGGGACAGTGTGCCGTGGTTCGTTGAAGGCGCCGCCGAGCACTCCAGCGAGGTCACGCGGCTCCTCGCCTATTCCGCGTTCGGGGGCGCTGAGGGCATCGTCGGCCCGAGCGACCTGCGGGTGCAGGCTCTGTCCTCGCCTGCAGCTGCGGTCCGAGTCGGCGTGGGAGCCTGCGCGATCACGAACCGGGCGCCCGGAGGGGCCTATCAGGCCTACGCCGCTCGCCTCCCGACCGCCGACCAGGTGGCAGTGGCCGCAACCGGGGTGACGGCCAGGAGCGACCTCGTGGTCGCCCGCATCGAGAACCCGCACAGCCAGGGCGAAAGCTGGCCGCTGCCGAACGATCCCAAGGCGGGCCCCTACGTCTTTACCCGCATCATCTCGGGCGTTCCGAAGACCACGACCAGCATCGAGCAAGTCCGGCCCGGTGACTCGGCGATCACCCTCGCCCGGATCGACCTCCCGCCCAACACCAGCAGCGTCACCGGCGCGATGATCACAGACCTGCGGGAGATGGTCCAACCCCGCCGCGAACGCCGGATCTACCCTCTGTTCACCGCTAATGCGGAGTTCCTGTTCCCGGAAGACGGAAGCTGGCACGACTGGCCCAACGTCGCCCGCGTCAACATCCGGATCCCCAAGTGGGCCACCCGGGCTCAGCTCGTCACCACGATCGGCGGCCTCGGCCTCTTCAACGCCCTGGTCAGGGCTGAAGTGCAGCACTTCCTCGGCAGCAGCATCTGGGGAGGGAGCCCCACGACCATCGATGACGACCAAGGAGGCGGCGCCCGGCGACTGACGCAAGTGGTGGCTTCGACGATCAACATTCCGCCGGCGATGCGGGGAACGATGCAGCCCCTGTTCCTCAAGACCTGGATGTCCACCGATCACACAGGCGACCTGCGCGTGGACAACCGCTCCGCCATCGTCCACGACGTCGAGTTCCAGGAGGCGCCCGAGCTGGATCCGGGGCTGTAGCCGTGGCCAACGGATGGCGCTTCATTGCTCAGCGCGCGCTCACAGGGCAGTTTCTCGACTGGGACGTACCGCTCGCCCTCAACACCAACCCCAAGCGCACCCTGTCCGGGCCCGGAAGTCTCACAGCGACCATCGAGCCGGAGTACGCACGACTCATCGGCCCCGACGGCATACCAATCCTGCAGGAGTGGAGCACGAAGCTCTACCTCGAGATCGATGGCCACATCCGCTGGGGCGGGATAGTCACCAAGACCAACTTCGACGGCGCCCAGATGAGCGTGGAAGCCGAGGGCCTGACCGCCTACGCCCACGGCATTCCCTTCGAGGACCACATCATCTCGGGTGAACTGATCACCCCACCCGACCCCTACGAAGGCAGGGATAAAAACCATGACGGATACATAGATTTCACCAACCCCAAGGTGCCAGTGCCGAAGCCCCCAGACCCGTACACCGGCCACCGTATCGACGCCTACGAGGCCTTCCGCCGGGTGTGGGCACATATCCAATCCCGCCCGTACGGGAACATCGGCCTCACCGTCGACGACCACGTCCTGGGCAGGCTCCTCGGCGCCGAGGACGGAAGCGATCCGTGGGAGCTCGCTTGGTGGAACGCGCCCGACTGCGGGCAGGCCCTCGACCAGCTGACCCGGGACCTGCCGTTCGACTGGACCGAGACCCACAGCTGGACGGCCGATCACTCGTCCATCCAGCACCGCATCCGGCTCGGAAACCCACGTCTCGGGAGGCGCCGCGACGACCTCCGCTTCGCAGACGGCGAGAACCTCTCGGCCATCGCCAAGCCCGAAGGTCTGGGCGACGACTACGCGAACGAGGTCGTAGTCCTGGGGAAAGGGGAGGGCAGGGCCATGGCCCGGGCGCAGGTCTACCGGTACGACGGCCGCCGGATGCGCCGTGTCGCCACCGTCACCGACAAGACCCTCAGCTCCGACAACCTCCTACGCGTCCGCGGCGAACGGGAGCTCGCCGGCCGCACCCAGAATCTGCAGATCCCCGCCATCCAGATCGTTGACCACCCCAACGCGAGGTTCGGCAGCTGGCAGCTCGGTGACGACATCCGCCTCCAGGTCCACGTGCCATGGGTCGGAGACCTGGACCTGTGGCACCGGATCGTCGGGGATGAGGTGTCCGCAGACGGCACGTGCGTCCTGAACCTCAAGCGAGCCGACGCCCTCGTGTACTGACCACTACCGGCGCAGGAGGCGACGCAAGGTCGCTGGCCCGTTCATCCTCCGCCGATGGTCAACTTCTTGGACATTCAGGCGGACGAGCGCCACCTGGCGAGCCTGCTCGCCGGGTACGAGCGGCGGCTTGAGGCGCTGGAGCGCAGCACACAGGCGTCCCACACGTCCATCGAGGGCGGCGCGATTGCGGTTTACGACAAGAGCGGTACACACCGCGGATCCGTAGGCGTCCAGCCCGACGGCACCGTCGCCCTCGTCCCGGTGAACTCCCCGCCCCCCCCCACCCCCCCCAGGCCCGTGGTCCAGGCCGCGCTCGCCGGGCTCGTTGTGACCTGGGACGGGCAGTGGGACGACAAATACGTCACACCCTCCGACTTCGCTCTCGTCCAGGTTCACATCGGGCTCGCCCCCGACTTCACCCCCTCGACAACGACGCTGGCCGGGGCCGTCACGGACATCCACGGCGGCAGTATCACCCTGGGCATCGCGGGTTACACCCCGGTCTGGGTTCGGCTCGTCGGGGTGAACACCGCGGCGGCAGCCGGCCCCGCATCCGGTGCGGTTCAGGGGATCCCC
>NZ_CM007204.1 GCF_001746425.1 Streptomyces subrutilus
GGCTGCAGGGCTGCCGGTGGGTCGACGCACTGGAGCCGTACGCCGTGTGGCGAGGGCTGTGGTCGGTCAAGCACGGCCGGTACCGCGCCCAGAAGTTGGGAGGTCCGCACGAAGCTGTAGAGGACTGCCGCTTCCTGCTGGCCAGGATCGAGCAGATGGCGTCCGCCGCGTAAGCCAGCCAGCGAATCCGGAGGTACAGATGGCCGAGAAGCCCCTCACGGCAGCAGAAATCCAGCGGCGCATGGACCACGCCGCCCATACCTACGACCAGGGTGATGGCCGCACCGCAGCGCGCCTCTACGACCAGCTCGGCAAGGACGTCCAGGCCCAGTACGGGCGCTTCGACTCCCGAGCGATCGACGCCTTCGAGGAAATGGCCCGCGTGATCCACAAGGGCTGATCGCCTCAGCCGCGACAGGCTCAAGAGTCGTGGGCTGGGCTCGCTTCGCGTGCGGCGCCGTCATCAGCCGCGGGCTGGTGGACAGCATCATCGGTAGCTGCGTCTCGGGTCATCCGGCCGGTGACGAAGAAAAACTGGAAGTGTGGCTGGCGCCGGTGGGGGGGCCGCCGTGCGGCCTGGCGGCCGAACGGCTCCGTGGCCCCTCCCGCCGGCGCTCTGGCGCGGGTCGTGGGGCGGACCGTTCTGTGGCTGAGGCCCTACCGCTGCGAGTAGTGCGCTTCCCGCCGAAGGATTCAGCGCTGGATGGTGAGGCAGGCCCTCTGGTTGTCGTAGCCCTTGAACTCGACACACAGCTGCGACTTGTGGGGGAAGTTGGTGTTCATCTTCCAGACGGCGAGCTCGTAGCGATGCCTGGCGGCCTCCTCCGAGGACGTGTACTTCCATCCCCGGACTTCGCGCACCCACCGGCCGCCCTGCCACAGGCTCACCCGGGCCTGCGCTCCCGGCTCCCAGCCGTCCAGCAGGGCCCGGATTTCCTTGACCCGGAGCCCTTCGCCGATCACACCGATAGAGACCTCGCCGTTCTTCGCGCCTCCGCTGGCCTGGGCTGGTGCCTGGCTGATCCCACTGAACGCCAGCACGGCGACCACCGTGCACATGATCCTCTTCATGGGGTGTCAACGGCCGCAGATAGGGCTTGGGCAACGCTGGGCAGGCAGTGACCACTCGGGTGAGTGAAGATCCTGTCCGTCAGTCCAAGCCGGCGTAGGTGATGCCGAGCACCGTCACGGTCTTGGTCGCGTCCCCCACCAGCAGGACGACCGCGAGATCCCCGGAGGCCCAGAGCCGCATCACGCCGTCGTCAACGTCGCCGTACGGGGCGGAGGCGGCGCGGGGGTCGGTAAGGGAATCGAGTAGGAACCGGGCGACCCGGTCACGGGCCTTGTCCGGCAAGGTCGCGTAGACCGCATGGATCGTGGGATCCATGTAGAGCCTGAAGTTCATGGGGTTAGGCAACCTGCCGTTCGGTGACCAGGGTGGTGACGTCCTGATACGACGACGGCAGCTCGCCGTGCTGCAGCTGATGCGCGTGCACCTGACGGCCCCGGTCGGCGGCGGCCTCCAGGTCCTCGATGACCTTGCGCCACCGCGCGCCGAGTGCTTCCAGCTCGTCGAACTTGGTGAGGTTCAGCTGCCGCCAGAATTCGACGCGCATGTCCGGCGTGGGGAGGGCGTGGGCGATGGCATCGGGGGTCCAGTCCGCCTCGCTCATGGTCACCGCCTGGTGTTCGTCCTGTCGGCCGGCCACGGGTCGGGCCGCCGGGGTTCCTCACGACCAGCGTAGCCGCGGGAGGCTCCTCGGCGGGAGGCAACCACTGCTCCTCCTACGCTCCGGGCTCTACTGCCCGGAGCCGGGCGGCAAGGCCCGGCGCCTCTGCACCCTCCCCACTGCCCGGCGGCCGCCGTCGCGCTCGCCTCCCGAACGGTCCGGTGAGGCGTCGTCACGCTCAACGTGGACGGTGTGCTGCTGGGGCTGTGGGGCGAGAGGAATCACCGACATCACGAGTCGGTGGTCGGGGCCGGGCTTTCGGTTCGGCAGCCGGCGCGGGGTGTCGACTGCGACCGGTTCCGGGTATGCCGCGAGAGCCCGTGTGATGAGGTCGGCCACACGGTCTTGCTCTTCGACGGTGGCGGCTGTGATCCGTACATCTGCCATCAGAGGGTCGCTTCCTCGTCGTTCTGCGGCTGGTGGGTGCGGCCACGGCCGCGCGCGGCACGCAGCAGCGCCTCCCGTACGTACTCGCATCCGTGGCGGGCGGGCCACCCCGCCACGTGGTCGAGCCGCCCTTCGCCCTGGGCCAGGGCCCATGATTCCTGGGCCCCCAGGTGTAGAAGCCGTTTCCCCACCCGGTCGGTGGCGGTGGTGATCCGTTCGCGGTCATGGGCCGGGTGGCACGGCACGATGATGCGTCCGCGGGTGACTGCCCGGAGACGGGGCAGTACCTTTTCCCAGTCGCGTGCGCCGGGCGGGGCCTGCTCCTCCGGCCCGCTGGGTTGCTCCTTGCCCTCTTCGCCGGGCAGGGCGGGCGACCGAACCGGGGTGTCGAGCAGCACCTTCCCCGTGACCGCATCGACGACGGCAA
Organism: Streptomyces subrutilus; assembly: GCF_001746425.1. Taxonomy (GTDB): domain Bacteria; phylum Actinomycetota; class Actinomycetes; order Streptomycetales; family Streptomycetaceae; genus Streptomyces; species Streptomyces subrutilus_A. The sequence goes on from NZ_CM007204.1 coordinate 2,545, forward strand.
TCTCCGCGAGCTCGTCGTCGGCCTCCGTATCGAAGGGCAGCGTCGCGCGTCCCCGGGTGCACAGCACGACCGCGACATCCGGGTCCAGCAACGTCTGCGCCCACCTGGCCCGGCGTCCCCAGCGGGTGCCTCCCACCTGGATCTCGCGCGCGTATCGGGCGGCCTGCCTATCCGTCCGGAGCTCGGCGGCGACCTGTTCCGGCGTCGGGGCTCCTTGGTCGTCATGGGTCCAGTCGAGCGACCATTCGCCGCGACGGTCGTCGAACTCCGCCCAGACCGTGATCTGGTGGCGGTCGGCGAGGCCGGCGGCGAACTGGTGAATTGCGTCGGCCCGGCTCGGCGTCCGGCGTGCGAACTCCAGCAGGGGGCTCGGGTCGCCCGGCTTCGCAGCCCTGACTTCCTCCCAGGGCACCCCGGGCAGATCGCGCAAGGCCTCGACGGCCCGGGTCTCGAAGAGCGGCACGTCGATCCACCGGTTGCGCCCGACCCGGGCCTCCGTGGTCGTCTTCGGCGTGATCCATCCGGCCGCTACCACGTGCTTCCAGTCCGTCGGGTGTCGGATCTCCAGCAGCCCCGCCGCCTCGTCGGCCCTGATCAGCCGGTCCCCCAGAACCTGCTCGCACAGCTCCTCGTCGGCGGCCAGCACGTCCAGGTCCGCGGTCGCGTACCGGCCGTCCTTGCCGGCGGTGACCCGTCCGCTCCTCGCGATCGTCCCCAGCTCGTCAACCTTCCAGCCCAGACGGTCGGCCGCCTCGACCGGAGCCATGCTCACCGCGTGCCACTCCCGCCGCTCCGCCTCGCGGCGGGCCCGCTCCTCCAGCCGTGCCGTGATGAGCTCGTTGAGAACGGCTCGGATCTCCGGCGACTCCCCCACCTTCCTCGCATCCCTCACCGCGTACAGCGGCCACCCCTTGTACTCATCGATCACCCGGAGGTGTCCGCGCTCGGCCAGCTGCTGCACGTCGTCCTGCTCCACTGCGAGCTCGGTCAGCTCGATCAGCAGGTCCGCGATGCGACGGGATCCCAGCGCTTCGTGGTCGGCGATCCCCTCACGGATCTCTTCGATCCGTGAGGCGATCCCGTCGGCTGCCGCCCTCGACCAGCCGCGCGACTTGTCCCTCGGCGGGATCAGCCCCAGTTCCAAGCCCCGTGTCACCGTCCACGCCGGAACGCCGAGCTCGCCCGCCAGCTCGGCGCCGTTGACGACCTCCGGACGATCCGCTGCCAGCGTCTCCTCCGTGGCACTCGCCACTGCTTCCGTCATCGAAAATCCCTTCCTCGGGAACTCCAGGATTAACCCGCACGCAAATTGAATAGCACCCAGATAACCACCTCCGCAAGCCCATCACTAAAAAGCCTCAGAGTTCCGCCAAAAATCGATAGCGCGCCGCAAGGCTTAAAATAACGTTATTAGTCAGAACCCTTTCGCTATTCTGGTGAAAGTTGGGTGGCTTTCGTCGGCCAGTGGCTGCTGATCCCCTCCCGCACGATCGCGCCGAAGGTCAGTACGTTCGCGCCGAGGGCTGCCCGTTGTTCGCGGCGCTCCTCGCTCAGGGTCCGCAGGTTGCCGAGACCCTGGGCCAGGATCTGGTTGATCCAGGGTTCGCTGATTCGCCACGCTGCGGTGCGGGCTCTCCAGATCAGGTCGTGGTTCAAGGTGTAGGCGCACGGGGTGCTGAAGTCTTCGTCAGGCCGTTCTGATCCGGGCCACATCCCCGGGAGGGACAGCTCGGCCCGCTCCTCCTCGGTCAGCGGGACCCAGTCGCGGTCAAGGTCGGGCTCGGCCATCCTGCCCAGCAGGCAGGCCTCGACCAGGTGGTCCTCCGTAGGCCACTCCGTGCGGCGCCGGAGTGCGGCCTGGACCCGCACCGCCTTCCGTTCTTTCGGGCCGGCTGCTCGGTCGAGCGAGATCCGGCGCCACAGCTTTTCCGCGTCTCGATACGACCTTGCGGTGCTGCTGACGCGAACAGCGAGAGATTCGGACATATGAATGATGACGCGTTGAGTTGCTGCCATGCTTTCATTAAACAGGCAACACAAGAACCACGCCAATAGGGGCGCCTAAAACAACCCTCTGCTGGCGCGGAATAGATTATCTCGTTCAGGATTTTGGCGGGAGGGCCTGGTCTGCGGCCCGGCCAATCTGGATGACCTCAGCGGGCGAGAGGATCACGCGCTGGCGGCGGAGGTACTTCCTCAACCGGTGGGCCTCCAGGACGACCACCCCGTCAAACACAAGAATGCCCCGGCGGCCAACGCTCGCGCCCTGCACGGCGATGATCGATTGGATGTCGACCGGGAGGCCTTCGCGGCGCCGAAGGACGGCGGCGGCTGACCGTGCCTCCCCCTGCACCGTGGCGACCGTCCTGTTCTGCGCGTAGGCGCCGTACCAGAGGGTCGCGCCGTCGCGGCTGACGGCAACCTTCGCCCCCTTCGCCTGCCAGTTCTTGGTATCGACCAGCGCTATGCCCCAACTCCCAACGGCGAGATGATCGATATTGGCCTTCCGCCCGGGGATCGCTCGGTCGTGGAGGATGACGGCCCCTTGGCGGGCGAGCGGTGCGAGAGCTCGGGCGGTCTTGCGCTCGCCCTCGGCGCCGGACCGCCAGGCGGTCACGTGCTGGGGGGCAGCGAGCGTCCCGCACCAGGCCGCGAGCACCGCGAGTGCGGCACCGTGCCCAAACAGCGGGACACCGGTGATGCGCCACCCGATCCACCAGTCCAGCAGCCCCGCCACCGCGGCGGCGACGGGCAGCCCGTACAGGAAGCGGCGGCGCGAGGCTGTGCGCCACGACCGCAGCCGCCGTTGGTACTCGTTCTGCGCGGACTGGCCGGCGCCGACGCGTAGGGCCATCGAGTCCCCCCGTTCGTGATTGTGGTCAGGACGCGGCGAGCATCAGCCAGGACGCCCACCGCTCCGTGGACTCGACGATGACCGGCTCGGAGCCGACGAACTTCAGGACCCGCAGGAGTTCGCCGCTGTGCTGGCGGGCTGCGGCCGGATCGCAGGCCTTGCCCGGCAGGACAAGGTGCTTCCACGCGAAGTGCGCTCCGCGCGCGAGCCGCAATGTCTCCTCGCGGGGAGCATCCTCCTGGTGGCGGCGCTCGGCGGCTTGCATGAACAGTGCGAGGGCTGCCGGCCAGTCGGCCATCCGCTGGGCGAGATTCGCCCGGACCGCGAGCACGTTCACCGTGTACGGGTGCACGGGGCCGAAGGCGTCATCCAGAGCGTCTTCGAGATCCTGCGCGGCCACTGCGGCCGCGGCTAGGTCCCCCTGCTCGTCAGCGGCCCTCACCGCATCGAGCATCCCCAGGAAGTCGGCGGGAAGCGGGTCGGCCCAGTCGACCGCGGGACCGGTCTTGGCCGGACTCACGGGCTGGCCGGTGGGAGGCGGGAGTGGCGCGGCCTCGGGTGTCACCCGGAGGTCTGCCTGCTGCTGTGGAAGCTTCGCCGCCGGGCCGGCTGTTGGGGGGCTGGCGGCGGGTTGCTCGGGCTTCGGGTGCGGGCTGTCGAGCACGGTTACCGCGCCGTCGTAGTCGACGATCATCGGCCAACTGCCGTCCGGATCCTTCGCTACGACCCGTACGGGGTGGCCCCGGCGTGCCGCACGCTCTTGGACATCGCTGAGAGCTGCTTCGCGAGCGTCCTGCCCAGGGAGCTTGTCGATCGGGCACCCGTCGACGGTGGCCTCGCCGCTCTCGCTGATCACTATGGTGTAGACGGGTGTCAGGGGGATGGCTTCGGTGTCGGTCACGACGGGCATCGGCTGTTCCTTACTACTGGTCCCTGCACAGCTTGTAGCGGTCCGTCCAGGCGGCTGCACATCGTCTCTGGAGGTCGTCGGGCAGGGGCCCGGGGCTGCATTTGGGAGCCCCGGGCCCCTCCTCGGCCTGGGCCTGCTGGCCGTCAGCCCTGGCTGGCGCTGACCGGGGCACCCGGCTGCGCCTGGGAGGGCACCGCAGCCTCTCCGCTTGCCTGCGCTGCGGCGTACGCGTCCCGGACTTCCTTCGGGACGGGGCCGCGGTCAGGGACGTCGAGTCCGCTCGTCTTGCCCCAGTCCCTGATCCTCTTCGTCTCCGCCGCGTCGGCCTTCGACTTGCCCGCCGCCGTCCTGCCGGTCTTCCGGCCGGTGACCTGCCTGAGACGGGCTGCCTTGAGAAGCGGGTCCAGGAGGTCGCTGTAGCGCTCGATGTGAGCAGAGCTCAGATCGACCTCGTAGTCCTTGCCCTGCCAGCTGAATTCGACCCTCTCGACGCCCTCGGTGCTCTTGCCATCGAGGTCGTCGACCAGGATTACCCGCTCTGCCACGCCGTTCTCCTTTGTTCCGGTCTAGATGATCTCAAAACGCTCTGACATGCCATCGTTTATCCACCATTGGGGAAGTACGGGGGAGCCCATCCCTCGTACTCCGAGCCCCACTTGGACTCGATTTCGGCGGCCGGAACGACGCTGATCCGTCCCGGCTCGCGGATGTCGTTGGAGGCGATCATCCCGTCACCGAGATAGATGGCCACGTGGCCCGCTCTGGAGTTGGTACGCCAGTACAGCAGCGCGCCCGGCGGCGGGTTGCGGTCGTGGTGCCTCATCGACGAGGGCGCCACGTAGAAGTGGTCTATCGCGTACGGAGTGCCGGAGCTGTTCCACCCGTAGGCGACGGCGACGAAGGCGAGGCACTTCCGGTACCAGTTTTTGTTTCCGCTCTCGGCCTCGCGGCGGGCCCATGCGATGGCGTCGGCCGTAGACCTGGGGTTCTTGACCTCGCTGGGCCAGGGGGCCGCAGAGTCGTGGAACCCGCCCTTGCCCGGATCGGTGCCCGGGTCCTCCCCGGGCTTCTTGCACCGGTCGGCCGGAGAAAGGCCTCCCCCGGGCACTCCGGTTCCCGAGGCGGTCGGCTGGACGCCACCGGGGTTGCCCCCGCGGGTGAGGTCGATCCCGGCCTCGGTGGCGATGCGCCGAGCCTCGGTCTCCTGCCCCGCGTAGAGGCCGATGTACCGCTCGTCCGGGCGCTGGACCCGCCTGACGATCGTGACGATGTCCAAGTTCTCCCAGCCCTTGACGGACACGAGCCCTGGCGGGTCACCGTCGTCCTGGGCGCCGAGGAAGAACATGCGCGAGCTGTAGTGCGGGTCCAGTATCTGCTCCCGGGTCCCCCAGCCCGTGGAGGGACGCTGCTGGAACAGGCCGACGGAGTCCCTGTCACCATGATCCAAATTGATCAGGGTGCTTTCCTGAAGCGAGATCATCATCGCCACAAGGGTTCCCCGGCCGGGCAGTTGCGCCTTGACGGCCTCCTCGTTGATGATCTTGGCATTTGCTATCTGCTGGGCCCTGAACGGCTTGGTCCGGTCTTCACCGGTGCCGGGCTGACCGTGTTCATAATCCGTGTCCGGCTGGCCAGCGCCGCCGCATGATGCGGCGCTGGCTCCGGTGCTGCCGGCGATCGCGGTGAAGATCCCCAGAATCAGCAGGAAGACGATGAAGACGACGAAGGCGGGAACGACGAGTTTGACCGCCGCCCCCCGCCGCGCCACCCCCGTGGCCATCATTGCGGCCTGGCGCGAGTTCACTGATCAGACCCCCAGAACCCTTGCCACGCGCCATCCGTCGGCGCCTTGCGTCAGCTCCGCCTGGAGCACGGTGGTCTCCTCGTACTGCTTGTAGCCGTCGACCGCGGTCTTCACCGTGATCTTGCGCCACACCCGCAGCGGGGTATCCACGGGCAGCGCTTCGTCGGCCTTGGCCACCTCGACGGCTGTGACCTTCGAGATGCCCCCGTTGGAGATCAGGTTGTTCCAGAGCTTGTCGTCGTTGGCCAGCAGGTTCTTGGTCAGAGCGGCCGTCATCCACGGAGACGACCGCTCGACGACGGCCTGGTGCTTCTCGTCGACCGGAGGGTTGCGGGTCAGGTAGACCTTCGCCCACCCTTCGGCCGCCTTCTCCGGCGAGCTGAGGTCAACGGCCGCGGACAGGGACGGTGAAGGGGAGGGAGAGAGGCTCGCGGTAGCCCCGTTCCCCCCGGCGCTGGAAGGCAGCGGTGAGGGGCTGGTGGCTACCGTCGCCGCTTTCCCTCCCCTGTCGTCGTCGTTGAAGAAGTGGTTCGCGGCGAAGCCGATCCCGAAGACGAGCGCCATGATGAGGAGGGCCCCGAGGGGGTTCATCGGCTCCTTGGCGCGCTCCTCCTCCAGGACCTCCTTGACGGTCGCCCGCCGGGCTTGCTTCACCGCTCGCTTGACCTGGCGCCGCTGCCGGCGCTTACCCGTCTTCGCTTCTTCGGGGAGGTCGTACTGCTCCTTCAGCAGTTCACGGAAATCCGCCGGTGTACGCGGCTTGTCCTCGCTCACTGGTTGCCCCTCCTACGGACCCCGGGAACGGCGAGGCGACGGCCGCTGCTGCGGCCTCGCGATGCCTGCGGGTGGGTCGGGTTCGGCCCGGTCGAGCCGCCAGGCCTCGTCGACCGGTTCTGGACCGTGCTGCTGCGGATGACCTCGCCACGGATCACCTTCGGCGCGGACGTACCCGTCTTGGGCCCCTGCCGGAAGGCGTAGTTCGCGTTGCTTCCTGCTTCCGGGCGGAGCGCCGACGACGGGCGGCCGGCTGCCACATGGCCCTGCTGCGGGGCGGCCTGTGCCGCTGCCCCACTGCTCGGCCGCGAGGACTTAGCCGTTTGGGCTGCAGCACTGCTCGGCCGGGAGGCGGTGACCGTTTGGGCCGCCCCGCTGCCCGGCCGGGAGGACGCGGCTGTTTGGGCTGCCGCGCTGCTCGGCCGGGAGGCGGATACGCCCTGCGCGGCCCCGCTGCCTGCGGGGAGCGCTGGGCGGGGTGCCGTGCTGCTGACTTCGACCGGACGTCGACTGCCCGGAAGCGCCTTGGCCGGACCGTCGGCGACCGACCTGCCGCGGGCCGGCGACACGGACGCGGGCAGCTCGGGACGGCTCGTCAGCGGCCCGACTTCCTGACGGGTGCTGCTGCCGGGAATCGACGCGGATCCGCTCTGTCCGGATGGCAGAGGCGGCATCGGCCGACGCGATCCGCTGATTGCGCCGGGGCTTCCGCCACCGGGAAGCTGGGGAGTCACCTCACCGCCGCTGCCACGGCCGCCGCCACGGCGAGGCCACCGGGGCATCCTCGGCGCGTGCATGCCGACCATGCCGCGGCCTGCTGCTTTCGCCAGGCCCATTCCGGCCCGGCCTACGGCACGGGCGGCGAAGAGACCGGCGATTCCAGCCGCGGGGCTGCTCATCCCGGTGACACCGACGATCGACTCCAAGATGTTCTTGAACTTGAAGGCGACGATGGCCGAGGCGATCGACAGTCCGGCGGCGGCTGCGTAGCCGTAATCGTCCATCCTGTTGGAGGCTGCGGTGGTCAGGGTCAGGGTGGCGCCGAGAACCATCGTCGCGATGCCGCTCTGCAGGCAGAAGCCGAGAAGGGTGTCGAACCAGCGCATCCCCCAGGTCCTCGGCCGACCGGGGATGATCCATAGGCAGGCGAAGATCACACCGGTGAGGAGGAGCATGAGGGCGCCCAGGAGTGATGCGAGGCTCGCGAAGGCGAGCGCGAGCACCAGCCCGGCGAAGATGATGACGCAGATCAGGGCTGGGATGGCGATCATGAGTCGGCCGATGGGGTTGTGGCCGTCCACCCAGTCGTTGGACGCGCCGCCTACCTGGTCGCCGCCGACGTTCTTCTCCAGCCAGGCCTTCCTCTTGTCCTTCATGATGCCCTGGTCGAGCAGGCCCTTGCCGTGCAGCTTGCACGCTTCAAGGGAACCGAATTCGCCAATGCACCAGGGGGTGACGACGTAGGTCCTCCATACCGCGTCGCTGCTCTTCCGCAGCATGTTGTCTCGGTTGTTGTTGCCGTAGGAGACCTCGTGGCCGATGTCGATGGGGGTCTTCGTGCCGTCACCGATGCCGGCGCTGGTCGCCTCCATCGCGACCGAGGCGCCGATGGTGCGGACGCTGTCGACACCGCTCACCCAGGACTGCGGAGAGGTCAGCAGGGAGATGGAGAAGAGCGTCGATACGGCTACCCAGCCGATCTGCCCGAGACCGGAGCCGGCGGCCTTGCGGTGGTTGGCCCACGCGACGAGCGCGCCGACCACCATGGCGGAGGGCAGTAGCGTCGCGGTGAGGGTTCCAGCCGCACCGGAGATGGAGTTGCTGATCGCGGATTCCATCTCAGGGATGCTGGTCAGGGCGAAAATCCACTGGGTGATGGTTGTCGCTGCGCTGCCGATCACGGCGGTCAGCGCCATCGCGATGTCAGCGGGAATCTCCATGACCGGGTCGCCGACGTCCCACATGCCGTAGGCGTTGTCGAACGTGTAGAGGAGCGGGTTGCCCCGCTCCTCGTACAGGGTTCCCTGGCCCTTGGTGTACGGAATCTCGACCGAGGGCAGAAGGTCGCCCACGCCGACCGGGGTGATGTCCGCCGCCCATGCCGACTGAGCCATCGCCATGAGCGTGACGTACACACCGATCACCGGAATCATCACGGTCCGCAACCGGGGCGGACGCATGTACTGCAGCCGGATCAGCAGCTTGAGGACGCTGAACCGGTAGGCCTTCGCCGACATGTCCTCACCCCCTCATCAATGCGTCGTGGACCGGGTTGCCGTGCGCCTCGTCGGTCGCCGCCACTTCCACCGCCTGGTCAACCAGCCACTGGGTGCCCTGCTGGACAAGGCGAAGCGCACGCTTGGCGGTGGTGGTGTTCGTCGGCCAGACGACGGTGTACTCGACCAGCACACCGGTGCCGGCCGGGTGTTCCCCGAGTGCAGGCACCGCCACCGAGCCGCTGGCCGTCACAGCTCCGGTCTCGGCCCGCTCAGGGCCGCTGGCGCTGGGCCGTGGCTTCGGCTGGACGATCGAGCCGTCGGCACGACGAAGCGGGGGCCTGCTGCTCTCACTCGCCGAGGGCGACGGTGCCGTGCTCTCCGCCTTCTCCGCGTTTTCGGCGACGCACTCCTCGACGGTGCCCCCGCGGTACCGCTCGGTCTGCATCTCGCAGACCCGCTTCCAGTCGCTGCGGGCGTTGAAGGCCTCCTGGTAGGACTGCGCGACGGCGGTCGGGGTCAGCTCGGCGCTTCCCTTACCGGCCTCGGCGTCCTTCTTCCCGGTGTTCGACGAGCATCCGGTGGCGACGAGCAAGGCGGCCGCCACCGCGGCGGCCTTGGCCAGGCGTGTCATACCCCTACCTCCTGCGGCTCCTTGTTCAGGTCAACCGAATCGTCGTCGTGCCGGTTGTCCACCTTCGGCGTCGTACTCAACGCGTCCAGCAGCTCCCGCGAGGGCACATCGAACTGCACGGTCGCGGCGGCGAAGCGCCTGTCCCGCATGATCGCGTGACCGTGTCGAATTTCCTGGGTCACGTCCACTCCGATGGCCTGGATCAGGGCCCTGGTGTGCGGGCCGACCGGCAGGTCCAGCAGGGCCGCGAGCGCATCCTGCTGCTCGGGCGAGGTGAGCTGGAAACCGAACATCGTGGTGATCTGCTCGATGAGCCCCGTCAACTTGGCCAGCGACTCAGGGTCCTGGGTGTCGAGAACGAGCGCTGTCTGCAGCGCTCGACCGACACGCGCGATGTACGACAAGAACGACGCGCCTTCGCGGGTCGCGGTGAGAACGTGCGCCTCCGGAACCGCGATCACCTTTCGCAGGCCGCGCAAGTCCTTGCGGCCCGCCATGCTGATGCCGTAGGCGAGCATGGAGTGGACCAGAGCAACTGACAAGCGCTGGTGCACCGACCAGTCGTCCCGGCTGTCTTCCGGCTGCGGCAGGGTGATGCCGGGGATGCGCACGACCCAGATCCCGGGCTCGGGGCTCATGAGCGTGGCACCCGACGGCTTGCCCATGAACGGCGCGCCGAGTCCGGTCAGAGACAGCTCGTAGAGCGCTTCACCCGTCTCTCGGGCCAGCTCGTCCGCCGACTCCCGGAGGCGTTCGATCACCTTCCAGGTCGCGGGGGAGCCCGCGCTGATGACCTCGTTCACCGCGCTCTGGATCGGGGTCTCCGCACCGCGCATCCGCAGGTGCTGAGGCAGCGCAATGCCCAGCTGGGCGGGAACTTCGGTCTGCGCCCGCTCGGCGCTCTCACCGGTCAGCAACGCGAACAAGTCCGCGACGCCCGCGTACTCGGCCCCCGTCTCGATCAGGTGGGCGTTGAGCCCGTACCGCTGGCCGGCGGCGGTGAGGCCACCCATGTCGCCCTTGAAGTCCAGCGCCAAGACGAAGCTTCCGCGGAAGGCCGCGTCCAGCAGCGACAGCATCATCGCGGTGGTCTTGCCTCGGCCCGATCGTCCGATAAACGCGGTCGTCGTCGCGTCACCTCGGGCACTGCCGCCGGTCAGGTCGTTGCGGACCAGGCCGGGGGTGCTGCCTGTCAGGTAGCCGATGACGGGCCCCTCGTCGTCACCGACGTGCGCCCCGCCCCAGAACCAGCTGCCGGCGAACGCACCGACGGTGCGGGTGTGCGAGAGGTCGGGCACCCGGACCTTGTCACCGGGCAGGCTTTCGAGCCACAGCTCCTTCTGCTCTTCCGACCCGACGGAGACCTCGATGCCGAGCCCTCCGTAGTACGTGATCACGGCGTCGACTTTGGCGCGGAGGTCGTCCAGGGACACATCGCTACTGACCACCAGGCGAGGGTGGTCCTCCATCAACGTCACGTCCTCGCGCTTCATGTCGCGCGCGAGGGCCGCCATGGTCTCCTCGGTCTCCTCGATCTCCTGGGCGGTCTCCCCTGCGCTGTGCTTGGCCGCTGACTGCCGCTGTTCCTTGGCCAGCTTGCGAACTTCGTCGATCTTCTTGAGCGCGTCGCGACGGTGCATGACCTCGAACCGCACGCTGGGCTCGGGGTTGACGGGCAGGATCTGGACGTCGGGGTCGACACCGTCCTCGTCGAACTCCGGGACGTAGGTGATCTCGCTGACGGCTCGCAGCCACTCGCCCGCGCCCGGGCTCTCCATCTCCTCGGGAAAACCGTCCATGGTCAGCACGCTGGTCCACGCCGCGACGTCGCCCTGGCCGTCCATGACACGGACGTGGTCCGGGTACGGCACGATGCGGCCGCGGGTGAGCTGCACCAGTTTCGCGCCCGAGATCACACCGGCCGTGTTGGGGGTGGGCAGCACGGAGAGCCGGTGCTGTTCCCGCGCGATCATCCACGCGAGGAGCTCGACGGGCGCCGGCTGTGCCCTCCACGGGGTGGTCTCCAGCTGGCGCCCGAGCCTGCGGGTGAGGGCGTCCAGACGCGCGAGTTCCTTCTGCGGCACCGACGTGCTGCTGACGCCCAGTGCCTCCTGCATCCCATTGCGGCTACGGGCCTGAGCCTGCCCGGCCCGCTCCTGGATCCTCACCCCCAGCAGCAGGTGACGGCTGGGCAGATCAAGGGCGTGCAGGCGCTCGACACGGAGGTCGGCCCACTCCTCCCAGCGGCCAGCCGAGAACAGCCCTTCAGCCTCGGCCCGGTAGTCCTCGGCGTTCAGCGGGCTCCACAGGATCCGCAGGTGGCACTTGTGCCCGGCCAGGATCCGGGCCAGCGCGCTCGACGCCTGGTCGTGCTCGGCATCTCGCGCGGACGTGGACATCAGGTCGGTGTTGCTGCTGTTCAGGACGTACCAGGCCCACGCCTCCGTCTGCGTGACCACCACTCCGTCCGCAAGCGCGACGTACCGCGGCGGCGGAGCCGACCGGTCTCCGGCGACCCCCAGAAAGCGCCCGATGGCTGTAGCGATCTTCATCCCCGTACCCCTTTTGTCTTACGACTGCTTCTTGCCGGTGCGCTTCCTCGCGCGGTACACGACGTCCGGCCCGTACATGCGGGGCTTGTTGTCGAAGGCGATCGCGCCGCCGGCGGTGTCTCTCGGCTCGTCCTTGCCCAGCGCGGTGTCCAGCGCGCCGAGTCCGGGGAGGCCAGTCAGTACTTCCGCGCGGTCGCCGAGCCGCGCCCGCATCGGCAGCCACTCAGACCGTGCCGCGGCCCGGCGTCCGCCGTTGATGACGGGGCGGTGCCCCACCATCAAGTAGCGGAGGAACAGGGACCACTGGGCCAGGTTCCGGCGCCTCTCGTTGGTCTTGGACCTCTGCGCCCCGTAGAACGTGATCACGCCCGGCGGCGCCGCGTAGAGCGTGAACGTGACCTTGCTCGGGGCTCCGAAGAGCAGGAGCATGCCGCCGGCCCAGACCACATACAGAACGGCGCCGGTTACCAGCAGCCGACGGGAGGGCCCCTCTCCCAGGTCCAGGCCAAGGATTTCGTGCTGCCTGGTGTCCAAATCGAAGTGGCGCGTATAGGTGTGGCCGACCCGACTCATGCCCCCGCGACCTTCGTCCAGATCTCGACGAACATGTTCTTCGTCGCTTCGGTGGCGAAGACAAATCCGGCCACGATGACGCCCGTGATGACGTGTCCTACGAGCTCTCCCCACTCGCGCTTCGCGTAGTGGCCCACCGCCCGAACGATCAGGACAATCAGGAAGATATTGCCCGCGATGATCGCGATCCAGGAGTAGAGCTCCGCGCCGGTCGTCAGAGCCAGAGTCTGGCTGCCCGCCTCGGTCATGTCTGTGTCCCCTCGTGATGGTCGTGCTGCTGGCAGATCAGGACAGGCCGCCGCGCACATCGGCGACCTGCCAGCGCTCGGCCGCGGCCGAGGCAACCCGGGTCAGCTGCACCCGGTAGGTCATTTCGAGCTCCGCACCGGAGAACTGCCAGATCACGACCGCTGTCCCCGTCCGGTCTCCTCCAGAGCCCTGGTCAACGGTCCAGCTCTGCACGCTCTTGAGCGTCATGCCGGTCGGCAGCGGAGCGACCACGGCGCCCGGCGCCGTCACGGACTCGACCTCTCCCTTGCCGTACTCGGCGAAGAAGCCGTCGATGACGGGCTTGGTCAGCGCGGACAGCTTCAGATCGCTGGTCACCAACCGCTGCTCCGTGACCGTGGGGCCGCTCGTCGGCACACCCACGATTCCAGGCTGGCCCGTGACCACGATCCGGCCGGACGTCTGGAAGACCGGCACTTCCAGGCCAACCCATTTCTGCTCCGCCGGCTTGGCGGGCAGGTTGTCCTTGGCGGGTTCGGCGGGGGCGTTGACCAGGACCTCCACGTGCACGCGAGCGCGCTTGCCGCCGAGGTCGGTGACCGCGCCCGGGATGACCTGGGCGACGCTCTGCTTCCCCTTGGAGTTCCAGCCCGCGATCGCGTCCCGGCCCTTGGGCAGGTCGCGGGCCAGGGCAGTGGCACGTGCCTGCGGCGCTGCCTCGTCGAACGTCAGGTAGGAAACCGCGAACCGGCTGGCCACGGCCTGGGCATCCTGGACGGGATAGGCCTCCGGTTGCTGCACCTGCACCGGTGCCTGCTGGGGCGCCTTATCGGGCGAGACCCACGAACGGACGCCCGTGATCGCGGCGAGCCCCACCACGGACCACAGCACGACCCGGCCGAACTTGACCATGAACTTGGTACCGCTGCGCTCTTCCTCGACCGTCCACGGCGCGGTGGACTTCCGCGTTTGCGGCGGCTCCACAGCAACGTCTGCGGCCTCGACCCGCTCCCCCTGGACTCGCTGCCCGGCCTCGACCCAACGCGCGGCGCCAGCCGGCACCGAGACCGGTTCGGGCTTCCGCTGCTTCTGCCTGGACGGTTCAGATGCGTCTGCGGGCTCTCGGGGCTCGGGCAGATTGAGGATCTTCCGCATAACCGACTTGAACGTACTCATCCCCTGATGACCTTCCCCACGTAGGCCCGAATGGATCTGGACAGTACGCCGTCGGTTACGGAACGTCAAAAAAATATGTATCGCAGCGAGTAGAGTGCGACGCCATGCGACCGGGGGCAGATGCAAGGCGCCTGAAGGGATGGCTCGTACGCGAGTTGCGCGAGCTCCGCGCCATCCCGCAGGAACAACTGGCAAGCGCTGTGGGGTGTTCCCGCAGTGCCGTATCCATGTGGGAGACCAGGGATCAGCGCCCGAGTCCAAGCCACCTGCTCAAACTCGCCCTGGCTCTAGGGGTTGACCCATCCGACCTGCTGGAAGGCCCTCGGGGCGAGCGCACGTTACGGGAGCTGCGCAAAGCTCGGGGCCTGACCCAGAACGACCTCGCCCGCATCGTCGGGGTGACCGCGGCAACGTATTGCAACGTTGAAACAGGCCGTCAGAGTCTGCCGAATCGCTGGGTTCCGATACTGAAATCGGCCCTGAATGCGAGCGAACAGACCATCCGAAGGAGTGCCCGTTTCCGGCGTGACCTCTAAATGACTTTGTCGATAAACCGCCAGTAAATTCCGCGCTACTAATTCCTATTAATAACACTTGATCAACTTCGCCCAATGATCACCCTTGATGACCGTTTCGTGTTGATCTTGGGGACGGGGAGTCTCGTCCGGCTACTGGCTGCGGCCTGCTGCCGTGTCCGCAGTGGCGGTGAAGGCTTCGGGCACAACTACGCCCCTGAGAAAGGGAGTTGTTCCGTCCCACCCAGGGGCTTTGCTGTGCTGGATCACGAAGTCGTGGTGACCGGTGCTGTGGCGCCACCTTTCGCGCCGAAGGAGCCCCTCGGTTCCGGCTCGGTGTTGTCCGGCGAGCCTGGCGAGGCCTCAGGCCGTCTGGGGTTCGACGGTCAGCTCGAAGGTGACTCCCGGGGTGGCGATCTCGACCACCAGCCGACGCCCGGCCAGGAGGCGGTCCCCCGCGAATGCCTGGAACTCCAAGGTGTCCATCCGCGCCAGGGTGTCCTCGGCGACGGCAGCGTACTCGTCCTCTAGCGCGTCGATCATCTCCTGCGCACGGCCGATCATCCAGGCGAGCGCATCCGCCACGTCTTCGGCGATGAGGGGGCCGCTGCACCCGAAGGGAACCTCGACCACGTCGCCGTCACGGATGAACCGAGCGCCCCACGTGCACGCGAACGGGTGGGGCGCCCTCACGCTCACCGCCGGTACGGGGAGGAGTGCAACGGCGGTGCTGGTCATGCCGCCCCCGGCCGGCTGCGCGGGGGGACGCCCGCGGCCGGGGGCGGTGAGGTGGGCGATGACGTGCCCACCGGCCTCGTCGGCCGCTGCGACGGGGGGCGTCGCAGGTGGTCCGACGCGGTGATCTGCGAGGACGACCGGGTGTCGTCCGTCGGTAAGCCCGGTGCCTCCTCGGTGATCAGCCGGTACTGCCAGCTGATCCAGACGGCCTGCGGGTAGGTCGCCGCTCCAAGCGCCTGGCGCATGGAGAGGGCGATGGGGGTCAGGTCCCAGTCCTCCATCTGCTGGTCCTCGGCCACCCTGGTGAGCGGGCGCCCCTGCGCCACCCCGTGCAGCACCACGAGCTGCCGCTGCTCCAGCCGTGGCCGGCTGACGAAGAGCTGGGGCGCTTGGACCTGGCCCGAGACCAGCGCGCGGTACACCAGTCCGGTCAGGGCCTGGGTGGGGCTGTGCAGCTTCCCGGCTAAGCGGGCCGTCCGGTAGTGCCAGTTGCTGAGCCGCCAGCCCAGCTCGCGGCAGGTCTCGGCCCTGGTCCTGCCCGCGCCGGTGAGCTCGATCAGCCGGATCTCGTTGGCATCGAGTCGCTGGAAGACGGGTCGGGACGGGTACACAACCGTCATGACCGCGCCTCCTGGTCGATGGCCGCCCAGACCCGCAGGCCCGTTCCGCTCGTCGGCTCGGCTCCCCAGCAGGTGGCCAGGGCACGCACGATCCCAAGTCCGCGACCGCGTTCGGAGAGTCCGCCCTCGGCGAGCTCCGCGATTTCGGTAAGCGGGGTGTCCGGGCGGGGGCCGCTGTCGCGTACGGCGATCCGCACCCCGCCGGGGAAGAGGCCGATCTCGACCTCCACGAACGGAGATTCGGTGTGGTCGATCGCGTTGGTGGTCAGCTCGGAGGCGATCGTCGCCGCGTCGTCCACCGCGGCCGCCGGGATCCGCCACGCCCCCAGGTACGCCCGGACATGCCGGCGCGCGAGGGCGGGGGCGGTGGTGCCGCCCGGCAGCGAGTAGGTACGGCTGCGCGGCTTCAGGGAGGTGCTGTCCGCGGGGGAGAACGTCATCGCCTGCCGCTCGTGCTCCTTCACCTTGCGCTCCTCGTCCCTGGGCCTGCGGCTTCACGGCGGTAGCGGTGAGCGGGGCCAGCCAGCCGGATCGCGTTGGCGAGATCGGCCACCGAAAGGAGCGAACGCTCCCGCCAGGGAGGACGGCGCCAGACGGTGCGGCAGTCGTACGGTCCGTGTATCGGGTGAGGCACGGTCAGCCAGGTTCGGGGGCTGAGGGTCCATACGTCCCTCGACTCCCCCACCCCAACCGGATCCGGCTCGGTGAAGAAGTAGTAGCGCCGGTGGAGGCGGTCAACGAGCACGGGCGCCTGCCACGCTCCGAGCATGGTGTCCAGGATGCTGAACACGTCGACTCCGAGATCGGTCGGCATCGCGACGACACTCCAGACCTTGTCGACCGGCAGCTGCGCGGTCCAGAACGGCCGCTCGCGCCACTCGGCTTCCAGACGTTCGGGAGCCGGGTGGGCCTCCATGAACCAGGCCGCCACGTCGGCCTCGGCGAGCGCGGTCACGCCAGCCTCCCGATGCACGCGGCGTGGGCCCTGACAGACCACTCGATCAGGCCCTCGCCCTCCGGTGTTGCGACGGAACACGCTTCACCGGCAGGAACCAGCTCACCGCCGGGCTCATCGCACTCAACGCACTGACGGCCGTGCAGTTTCCGTAAGACCTCCGGACTCACCGGGATCAGAAACCGACGTCCCGCGGGCGTCGTTGTCGGCGGTCCCTCTTCAGTGGCAGGCATCCGGGTCCTCCCGGTCGGTACGCGCGGCCCGCGCCACCCAGCAAGATCACAAAGAGTCGCGGAGTGGGCGCGCTGTGTGCTGACACGTTCAGCATGCCACCAGATTCGATACGGTGGAAACCCTTCGTGCAGAATTCTGCACGAAGGATTGCCGCCCGAACTCACGTGCAGGGAAGCAGGCCTGACAGGTCTTCACGAGCTGGCAGAATTCACCGCGCTGGTGCAGAAGATTCCTTGCTCTGGCAGAAGGGCGACCGACAGACTGGGCTTCACGAAGGGATGTGCCGATGAGTGACGAAGCAGGATCGGCCGCGCCAGCACTGTGCCGCCTCCAACTGGCCATCGAGCTGCGCGCACTGCGCAAGGCCGCAGACCTCAGCGCGGCAGCCGTCGCCAACCAACTCGTGGTAAGTCCGTCGAAGATCAACCGCCTGGAGTACGCGGAGAACGGCGTTGTGGAACCTGCGGATGTGATGGCGTTGTGCACCATCTACGGGGCCGACGACGAGCTCCGGGACACCCTCATCGGGTACGCGACCGTGACGAAGACGAAGAAGGACTGGTGGCAGAAGCGCGACCTGGCGCCGGCCATCCCTCCGGGCTTCAAGGCCTACCTCGGCGCGGAAGCGGTCGGCCGACAGGCCAAGACCTATGAGAACGAGTACGTGCCGGGCCTTCTCCAGGAGGAGGGGTACTGCCACGCCATTCTCAGCACGCAGCCGGGCCGCCAAGACGAAGAGGAGATCGGAAAGCGCATCGCGGTCCATATGACTCGCCAGGAAGCCCTGCACCGCACCGAGCGACCCCTTCAGCTGGACGCGATCATGAACGAGGCCGTTCTCCGCCGACGGGTCGGCGGGCGGCAGGTGATGCGCAAACAGCTGGAGCACATCGTGGACCTCGCCAGTCTCGGGACCGTGCGGATCCAGGTGGTGCCGTTCGAGCTCGGCGCGCATCCGGGGATGAACGGATCGTTCACGATCCTGCGGTTCGGCGAGGACGTGCCGTTCCAGCCAGTCGTCTATCTGGAGAACCTGGCGGACAACTGGCTTCTCCGCAAGCAAGCCGAGACCGCCCGGTATGAACAGGCTTTTACCGACCTGCAGACAGCGGCTCCGGGGCACAACGAGTCCGTGAAGATGATCGAAGAAGCAATCAAGGAGCACTGACATGGCCCTGGCCGACGACCTGTCCACCGCGGAGAACTGGTTCACGTCCAGCTACAGCGACAACCAGGGGGGTAACTGCGTCCAGGCGCTCGTCCTGGACGATGCCGACGCGATGGCCGTACGGGACTCGAAGGATCCGGTCGCAGGCACCTTCGTCTTCGGCAGGACTTCGTGGAACGCCTTCCTCGACTTCGTCGGCGAAGCCACCCCCTGACAGGCTCTGGGACAGTCCGACCCAGAACCGGCCCGGCAGGATGTCCTGCCGGGCCGGTTCCGTTTCTTCCTGCGGGCGCTACCCCATGAGCTCAAATCCGAAGGCTCTGGCCGCAACCGCCAGCATCACCAGCGCCACCAGGCCCAGGAGTACATGACGGCCGGTGAGGATCCCGTCCGGCCCGTCGGGATCGAATCGCTCGCCCTCCGGGACGCCACCACCGTGGTTCTCCCTGCGGTGCATGTCGCGGACGGCATCCCGCCCTTCCGGCCCGATCGGATACGTGGTCCGGCAGACTCCGCACCAGTACGTGGACGCCACGGAACTGCTCCCTTCTTGTCAGACCATTCGACCGGCACGGCCTGGGTGCCGGCTGCGGACCGAACCGTCGCAGAAGCCCGGTAGGCCCCCTACCGCAGGCGGTAGGGGGCCGGTAGGCCATTGGTAGTTATTGCTGGTCAGAGCCCTGGTAGGTCGGTAGTAGGCGGATCAGGTTGGACCCCGGGGTGGGCAGGGGAGTGAAGCCCTGAGGAAGGTCGTCGCGGTGCACACCGGGGCGGTTACGGGTGGCCCCCTCCTTGTCCGATGCGGGGGCCTTCACCTGGTCCTTGACGGTGATGCCGTGAGCCTCCAGACCGGCCCTCAACTCGGCCATGGTCACCCCCTCTCTCCCCTCCTCCTTCTGCACGTCGATCAGGAGCTCACGGAGGTGAACGGCGGTGCCATTCCCCCGAGTTTTCAGGCTCGCCCGGACCCACTCGTACGTTCGGATTCGGGCCTGCTCAGCTCGCTCCTCGGGGGAGAGGACTGCCACTTCCCCACCGTCCGATTCCGCTTCCCCCATCCCGCTCCCCCGAGCCATTTTTTGATCATGGGGAGATTCCGCTTCGCTTGCTGCGGGGTCCGCTCCCCTGTCGCGATCTTCGTTTTCGTGATCTTCGGGGATCCCGGCAACTGCCCCGACGATCCACGCGATCGGCACGAAGATGATCGTGCCGAACCCCGCAGCCTGCAAAACGATCACAGGGTGGCCCACAACCCAGGACGCGAGCCCGGCCCCCACTGCGAAGATGGCCGGGAGCACGTTGTACGTCACGAACAGCAGCCCCAGCCCGGCGGCCAGCACGTAGCCGAAGAACAGGTCGGCGGTGACCTTCTCCTTGCGGGGGGCGGCCTTCGCCCTCCGGCCCTTGCCCTTCTTCGCGGGGGTCTTCGCTCCTTTCGCCGGCGCCTTGGCCTCCCCTCCGTCCTTCTCGTTCTGGGAGGGCGCGGGGGCCTGGGGCCCCTCGCTCCTGGCCTTGCGTACGGCCGCGATCCCCAGCACCCAGCCTCGGCGGATCAGTGTCCAGGCCCCTCGGAAGATGATCACGGCGCCCACCTTCACGGCGGCCAGCCCGCCTCGCCCGACAAGGTAGGGGCCGAGCGCCGGGACCGTCAGGGAGCGCACGCGCGGCGCCTGCGGGTCGATGTCGGCCTCCTTCACCTCCTCCCGGATCCGCTCCCACAACGCCCGAAGGCGCGACGGGTGGGCCGCCGCGCCTTCGTCGTCCATCGCCCCGTCGAGAACCACCAGCTCGCCCGCGTCCGCGGAGTCCAGGTCCTCCTCGCCCGGGTCCGGCATCAGGTTCACGGCCATCGTCAGCCCACCACCGTGGTCAGAGCGGACGACAGGAGCGTGGTGACGATGGCGAAGCCGCCGCCGGCTGCGGTGAAGATGGGCGGCGACAAGATGCCCAGGACCACGCCCGGCGTCCGCTTCAGCTTCGTGCCGTACATGAGCGCGCACATGATCAGCGCGATTGCGCCCGCGCCGATCGTGCCGCCCTGCCCGACGCCCTGCTGGATCGCCTGCGACAAGCCCTTGCTCATGTCGCCCGCGAAGGCCCCGAACTGGCCTGCCATCGCGTACAGCTGGCCGGTGATGAAGCCCATCACGACGGCCGAAGTGTGGTTGAACTTGATCTTTCCGTTGCCTCGGATGCCCAGGATCAGGACCACGGTCATGACCAGGGCCCCGCCGGTGAATCCCACGGTCCCCAGGATCGCGAAGCCCCCACTGGGTGCCGCCGCGGGGGCTGCGAAGGTGAACACGACTTCGGCCTTTCAGTTCGTTCGGTACAGGACAAGGGCGACGGTCGCCGTCGCTGCGGGGACATGGGCGATCCAGGCGACGGCGGCCCACGGCCACGTCGCGGCGTGCGGGCCCATCCACCGGCGGAAGCAGCGGTAGAGGCTCTGCAGGCCGATGGCCAGACCGCCGCCGATGATGTAGGCGGGATCGACCATCTGGAGCGCGGTGATCAGGCCGAGGGAGCCGACGAAGACGATTCCGCCGAACTTCGACCGGCTGGCGAGACCGAGCACGCCGAGCCCGAGCGAGACGGCTGCCACCGGTGTGGCGTACTGGGTTGCTCCGTCCATGACCTGGATGGCCAGGTGGTAGAGACCCGTGCCCCAGCCCAAGCCGTACGCGGTCCCGGCGAAGATGACCCGGCGGCCCTTCTCGTTCAGGAACACCGCCTCGTCCCGGCGTGGCGGCGCGTGCCACGGCCTGGTGGCGGACGTCTCCTCGACGGCGGCGGCCTCCGCCGCCTCCGCCTTCCTCTGCTTCTTCGACTTCTTCCGTGCCGGTTCCTCGACCTCGACCTCGGTGTCCGGCTCGGCCTCGCCCTCCGGGTCGACCTCGTCTTCCGGCTCTGCCTCTTCGTTCGGGTCGTCGACGGGCACCGTCTCCGGCGCGGATGGCGGCTCGACCGGCTTCGGCGGATTCAGGCGGTTGCCGGTGTGGGTGTCCAGGTCGGACCGGTCGTCGTTGTAGACGTTCTCCCACCACTCCTTTTCCCGAGTGCGCGTCACGGCGGGGGCCGGGGCCGGCGCCGGGACATGCACGGGCTCGGGCTCCGGCAGCGGCTCGGGGTCTGCAACCGGTTCTGCGGCCGCCGGGGTCGCCGTGTCGGTCGCGTCGGCCAGGACGGCATCGAGGTCCGCGAGGAAGTCCGTGACGTCGCGGACCGGGGGCGGCTCCGCTGCGGCGGGCGCCTCGGCCTCCGACTGCTCGGTGTTCGTCGTCATCGGGCCAGCCACCCCCAGCGGTTGATCGCGGCCGTCATCAGCCGCTGGATACGGAGTTCGTCGAGACCGGGCTGGGCGGGGTCCTCATGGACCTGCTTCGCCTCCCGGGTGAAGCCGGGCGGCAGCTCCGGCGCCCTGCGGTCAACATCAGAGCGCGAGGGCCCGGTGCCCGGAAGGTGAACCAAGTTGCCTTCGGTTGCTGCCGGTTGCTCCTGTTGCTCCGGTCGCGAAGTGCGTCTGGTGCGACGGAGCCCGCGCATCACGGGCCTCAGGAGGCTCACAGGTGGCTCCAGAGGGCCAGGATCGTCACGACCGTCACGATGGTCACGGCGTCCTTGGCGATTCGGATGGACCGGTTCCTCGGCCTGTGGAGGTGGATCGCAGCGGCTATGACCACCCCGGCGCCGAGCAGAAGATGAAGCACGGGAGTCCTTCAGGTACGGGCACTGCCCAGCGCCACGGCGAACGCGACGACCAGAGCGGTGCTGCAGGCGAGGGCCTTCCGGCCGTCGGGCCGGGCGCTGAGCGCGAGGGCGGAGCCGACGGTGGAGGCGGAGTACAGGAGCGTGAGGACCAGGTGCAGCGCGTACATGGCGCTCCTCCCGCTGGGCGGCCCGGCCTGTGGCCGGGCCGCCCAGCTGTAGGTCGGCTAGTTGCTGCGGGCCTGCTCGCGCGGGGCGGCGGCGGGGCGGCGTTCGTCGTTGCTCACCGGACGCCCCGGATCAGCTCGACCGTCTTGGTGACGAACCGGGTGGTCCAGTTGCCGCAGCGGCAGACGTACTGGCGCGTCTTGACATCGAGCTTCATCCGGCCGTGGCACACCGGGGCCGTGTGGCGGCTCATCAGCTGCTCTGGCCCAGTCGGCCGTTGGTGCCGTTCGGCGTGCCGGCGACGGGGCGGGGGGAGTCCTGAACCCACCCGCCCTGCGATCCGCGGTAGACCGGGCCGCTCTCCCGCTGCTCGGGGCTGAGCTTCTCGCGCAGCTCGGACTGGGGGATGCTCGTGCGCAATGCCATGATGGTGGTCCTGTTCCGTGCGTCGGGATAGGGACCGGGGTGGCCATCTGCTGTGGAAGGTGGGGGCCGCCCCGGAGTTCTTCCGGCCCTGTTTGGTGCATGCGCACCGGCAGGGCCGTTGTCGTGCAAGGGGGCACCGCAGCCTGCGCGTTGACGCGCTTGCGGTGTTCCACCAGTAAACGCCAACCTCCAATGGAGGTCAAGTAAGTTCCATTGGAGATTGAGCAACCTGGCGTGGAGCCTTACCCTCTGCTCATGACAGAAGCCCGGCCGTCCGCCACCTCCGAGTTCCGCCGCGTCGCCCAGCTGCTGCGCGACGGGATCGGGGACGGCACCTATCCGCGCGGTGAGCGCCTCCCCGCCGCGGCGGTCCTGGCCGGCGACCTGGGCACAAACCGGGGAACGGTGGAGCGGGCCGTGCGGACCGTCGCCGCCGAGGGCCTGCTGACGACGCGGAAGGGGAGCGGGGCGTTCGTCTCCCGCATCCTGGAGCGGATCACGCGGCGCTCCGGCGCTCTGCTCGACAAGCAGAGCGGCGGCGAAGCAGACGGCACGCGCGAAGCAGTCGACGCGGAGCTGCGGACCATGGGGCTCGTCGCCCGCCGCTTTCCCTCCGTACGCACGGAGCGGCCCCCGCAGGACGTTGCCCTGCTGCTCGGACGGAAGCAGAGCGCGAAGCAGGCCCTAGCCTGCGAGACCCGGGTGTACGCCGCAGCGGCCGAGGCCCCGCCGGCCGACCCGGGAACACCGGTCGAGCTGATCTGCACGTACCTGCCGCTCGACATCGCGGGCGGCACCGCCCTGGAACACCACGACCCCGGACCGATGGGGGTCCGGGGTCGTCTTGCCAAACTGGGGCACCGGCCGACCGAGTTCGTCGAAACCGTCCTGGTCCGCGCACCCAGCGACGAAGAAGCCGAGTTCCTGGGGATCGACGTGGACAACCGCGTGATCCACCTGACTCAGACCGCCTGGGCTGGGGGCCGCGTCGTCGCGGTGACCGTCACGGTCCTGCCAGCCAGCCTCTGGTCTCTCTCCTACCAGTGGACCGCGGGCGCCTGAGCCGCGCTCCCCTGCCGCTGGCGGTCACTACTCGCCTACCGGTAGATGCGCAGGTCAGAGACATCTACCGGTGACCTACCTACCGGCCTACCGGCCCCTCGGAAGGGGCCGGTAGGCCGCTCTACAGCCGCCTCAGCGGGCAGCCTTCGACCTCCGCCGGAGCTTTCGCGAAACCGGCGGGGCCACCTTCTCGACATCCTCGACCGGGCGCCCGAACGTGTCGCGCCGCGGCCCGACGACGACCTTCACCGCCCCCTCCGGAGCCTTCCGCTGCCCCTCCAGCGCCTCCGGGGCCACCTTCTGGCCCGGCACCCTGGCCTTGGCCTCCCAGAGCTCCATCGCGTCGTTCATGTACGTACGGGCCGTGCCCTGCGAACCGAGACCCAACTCCGCCTGCAGCTGGTACGCCACCTCAGTACGGGTCCGCGGGGTGACCCTGTCGCCGAGCAGCCGGTGGTCGCCCTGCTCACACAGCTCGTGGACGCGAAGGATGAACCGCTCCTTCAGCGACCCCTTGTTGCCACCAGCCGACAGAGCCCTCACACCCGCTCCGCCCTGCTTCTCCGCTCGCGGCGCATCCTCCGACTGCTCCGTCTGCTCGGCCGGCTCAGGATTCGCCTGCTTCGCTTCGAGCTCCGCACGGAGCTGCTTCGCCTGCTCCTGCTCGGCGGCGAGAGCCTTCTCCGCTTCGGCCCGATCAGCGGCCAGCTTCTCGGCTGCTTCCCGCTCGGCGCGCTCGACCGCTTCGCTCTTCGCCCGCTCCGCTTCGGCGCGGAGCCGCTTCAACTCCTGCTCGAAGCGCTTCTGCTCGGCCGCTCCCCGCTCGGCTGCTTCCCGCTCAGCGCGCTCGACCGCTTCGCTCTTCGCCCGCTCCGCTTCGGCGCGGAGCCGCTTCAACTCCTGCTCGAAGCGCTTCTGCTCGACCGCTCCCCGCTCGGCCTGCTCCGTCAGCTGCTGCTTCGCTTCTGCTCGAATCTGCTCGACCGCGTCGTCCAGCCGCTTCGCATCGCGCTTGGAGCGCTGCTCGGCCGCTTCACGCTCGGCCTGGCGGTCCTCTGCCGCGAGCGTCGCACTCTGCTCACCCGCTTCACGGAGCACCTTGATCTGCTCGGCTGCTTCGCGCTTCGCCGCTTCCCGATCAGCCTGCGCCGCTTCGACCTGCTCGCGAAGCTGCCGCGTGAGCTCCTCGAAGCGCTCGCGCTCCTGCTCCCGCTCCGCGTCCAGCTGCTTCCGCTCTTCCCGCTCGGACGCCAGGGCCTCCACTGCTTCGTCCCGCTCCTGCTCCGCCGCTCGCTCCGCGGCCCGCAGCTCTTCCTGCACTTCGGTCCGCTGCTGCTCCAGCCTCTGCCTCACCTTCTGCTGGAGCGCCGAAAGCGAGACGACGGTGTTCACGACGCCGTCCACGTCCTCGTAGTTGAGCCGTCCCAGCTGTCCGGCCTGCATGTGGCTCATGGTCCGGCGGACGACCGCCAGAGCCTGGTCCACGTCGACGGGTGCGTCGGCACGGTCCAGAGCCACCGCCGTGTCAGCGGTCTGCTGTTCGACCTTCCAGTCCGCGAGGGACTTCCTCCAGGTGAAGCGGTACCTACGGTCAGCACGCTTCTGCGCTCGGGCCAGGTCGATGACCGCGCGGGCGGCGCGCTGGGCCAGCAGCCGGCGGGAGGTCTCGCTGGTCGTAGAGGTGGCGTCCAGGCCCAGCCACGCGAACAGCGCGATCCAGACCTGACGCCACAGCAGCACGCACAGCCGCAACGGGCCGGGGCGGACACCGTCTTCCTCTTCCGCCTTGGTCAGTTCCGCGATGCGGAGGTCAAGGCCGTGTTCGAGCAGCTTGACCGAGACCACGGGGACACCAGCGAGGGCGATCTTCGCCCACAGCCCGCCCCCTTCGGGAGCGTGCACCCAGTTCGCGGCCGCCGAGATGGCCACCAGCCCCCACGCCATGCGACGGGAACGGATCATGCCCTCGGTCCATCGCGGCTGCTCCTGTGCGGCCAACGACCGGGCGAGGCCCAACATCAAGCCGATTTCCGCGCCGTCAAAAATCGCGATGAAGAAGATCCTGAGCACCAACGGGAGTCCCGCGGTGTCCTCGGCGAACCCCCATAGCCCGTACATAGATACGCTCATGCCGCAGATGCCGACGATGGTCCGCCAGCGGTCGTCGATCATGGCGATGACACGGGCCCGGCCCTCGACATCTTCGTCCTCGCGGGCCTTGGCAATCGCTCTCGCAGCAGCCTTCCCGACCCACCGAAGAAGCAGCGTCACGACCGCCAAAGCGGCTACGACGGAGAGCGCGGCGGCGAGCGCCACCGCCCACGGCGGGGCTCCGAGCGAGTCGGACACCGCCTTCACGCGGACGATCACGTTCATGCCCCCACCTCCGGCAGGCGTGCACCGGAAGGCGCACGTCCACCCATTTGGCGGGGGATACTGAAGTAAGACATCAGAGCCTCTTCTCTGGTGGAGAGACCCCGGACGCCAGCCCTCCAAGCTACGGCGCCCGGGGTTTCGTGCGTTCTGCGCGAAGAAACATCCCCCGCGTCATCCCTAATTATGCCTTATTTAGGGCTGCCATGTCAAGCCTTGATCACTCCGGGATCACTTCCTTCTTCCCCGGCAGAAAGGCATTGAGAACTGGAGCAATCCAGGTCGCTCGCGCCTCAAAGCCGTACTCGGTCGTCAGCCTGTCGAGTACCTGGAGCTGGGCGTAGGTCGGCGCAATCTGGATCTGGACGGGCCCAGACCCCAAGTAGCGCACGGAACGAGGGTCCTGGGGGAACAGGTCGTTCCCCGCGGCCGCCGAAACCTGGGCCTTGCTGATGATCTCGGGCGTCTCGGTGCGCTTTGCGGCGACGGCCTCCAGCACGACAGAGGTGTTAGTGCGGCCACGCTTCGCGCGGACGTACTTCTCAAACCTTCTGTGCAACGCGGGCGAGACGTAGAGCGTCGTGCGCTGCTTGCTCCTCGCCAGAGCCGCGTCGGCCTGGGCCGCTTCGTCGTCGTTCTCGATCACCTCGCGGGCCGTCTCCGCAGCCTCTTCAGACTTGGGACGGGCAGGAGACCGCGGCAACTCAGGGGTCACCACCGCCCCGACAGGGATGGGCGCCGGAACGCTAACCTCGGCCACCGATGCGCCAGGAACCACCGGCTCAGAGCCAGGTGAGCCCGTCGCCGCCTGCTGGCCGGCTGAGCTGCCACTCGCCCCTCCCCTGCTGTTACGACCCGGCACAAGGCTGCCGAGTCCCGCAGATCGGGATGGGACCGTGTCCTTGGTCGGCCGCGCGAAGACCGAACTGGGATCGTCCTGTTCAGAGCTCACGGCCATACCCCTTCCGCGACCAGGTCCTGCTGTGTGGCAGCGGCACGCGAGAACAGCTCACGCGCCAGGGCAGCAAAGTCCTCGCTCACTGAAGCCGACGTCTTCGTCACCACCGACTTCTGGTCTGCCAGACCTGCACGGATCTGCCAGAAGGCAGGGTTCTCAGACACTGCGGCCTCAAGTTCGTACGCCAGTTTCCCGCGCTCTCGGGCGTCCACAGCGACTGCCTCGGCGTGGCGAATCACGTTGTCGAAGATGGGGGCGGCACCACCGAGAGTGGCCTCTACGTCGGCCCGGACCTTCTTGCGGATCGCGGTCGCGTTGGTGCCTGTCGCAAACAGCACAGCACCGAGCAGCGTCATGTACGGGTTGTACGTTCGCATCGCCTTGTAGTCCTTGGCCAGAGCCTTCAAGCCCTTCTTTCGGCTCGATACATCACTCTTGACCGGGACTGTGATGAACCGTGAAGCGCCGAGAGCAAGCTGCATCATCGCTTCATTCTCAGGCGGCGAGTCGATCAGGATGAGGTCGTACTGATCAGCAACCGGTTCGAGAATCCGAGCCAGCGTCAGCACCGCCTTGGCGCGCTCCATGTCGTCGATGGGAGACCCGATTACTCCCGGAACTCGACGAAGGTACTGACCGCCGGGTACGACATCGAGGTTCGGTCGTACGTTTCGGATGGGCGTGACGGCATGCCCAAGCGCGACTGCTGCCAGCAGACCCTTGCCCTCGTCGTCTGCGTCTGTGTCGACGTAGCCCAGGTCCTCGGCCACGTTCCCCTGGACGTTCAGGTCGACGATCAGGACGCGCAGGCCGTCGGCCGCAGCCAGTCCACCGATGTTCGTGGTGATCGTGGTCTTTCCGACTCCGCCCTTGCCGTTGGCGAACAGGTAGACATGGCCCAGCTCTGACCAGTTGACAAGCGATGCCGCATAGGCAGCGATGTCTAGTGGGGTTGTCACTGCTTCCTCCCTCTCCTTCATCAGTGGCAGCCACCTCGCGCTGCTCGCGTGCGTACATGGTGGCACGCATGCCGAGATGCCCGTGGGATGTTCCGCTTCGCTCACTACGTAAGAGGCGGCGAGGAACACAGCGGGCCGCCCTGCAGACGTGCTTGCAGAGCGGCCCGTTGAGGTGTCAGTGGCCTAAGAAACTGACAGCTTCACTGGGTGCACAAGGTGATGCCCAGCAGTATGCAAAGCAGGCAGTGACCTGCACAAACAGGCTTGCCCTTGCACTGCGCTGCCTAATGGCATGCGTAATGGCAAATACAGTGGCAGGCCAGCGTGCCATCACACTGCGCGGTAGGCATAGCTACCCAAGTCCTCGTGCTTGGGGTAGCAGGATGGCTACTGTGCCTGCCACCAGGCTTCCTGTTTTCATGGCCCGCCCGTATGCCGCCAGCGGGGGGTGCTCGGCGTACAGGACGTCTCGCCGTAGGCTGCCTACGAAGAGGGCAACCTTGCCGACCGGCTCGACGAGCGCTCGCCAGGCCGGCGGGGCCAGCACTTCCCCCGCCGTGAGGAAAGGCCGGTCGGGGGAGTTCACCCTGAGGTCTCCGTGGGGACCGAGGTGAATGCTCCACCCCGGGCTGGCCGGCGGCACTTTGCCCAACGACGGAAGACGGTGCAGGCCCTCAGCGACCAACAGGTTGGTCACGTCGTAGGGGACTCCGTCGGCAGTGATAGTGATCTGCTCCTCGTAGGCAAGCAGAAGCGCGGGCCGGATCCCTTGAACCCCAGGTAGGGCAATGGCTCTTGGAATCAGATCGGTGGAAGCAGCGAGCGCCAGGTCGCCCTGCTCGTACTCCCGGACCTGCGAGTCCGCGCACCGGTGGTGCGCAACACCGAGATGCGACAGGCCGGGGCTCGCGCGCAGAACGACGACGGCCCGTCCGGTCCTGACATCGCCTGCGGTGCCGCATTCGACGCACTCGAAGGTCGTGACTCGGGCCTGGAACTCGGCGGCTTCCTGCAATCCCACGCGGTCGATGACCTCGGCGCTGACAGTGAGGCTGATCGTCACGGGCGGTCAGTCCTCCAGATGCTGTCGTGCGCTGCGGACGATGTGGGACCAGGTCCCCGCCGTTCCTCCATGTTCCTGAGCCAGCTGCCCTGCCAGCTGGGCTGCGGAGCTCCCGGGCGCGGCCGCCACCGCGGCACGGGCCTGAGCCAGCCGGGGGTCGCCGTCGTACGGGAAGCGGCGGGAGGTCGTCGTTCCGGCCGGCCGCCCCCCGCCTCCGCGCTCGCGGAGCTCCGCGTACTTCCAGATGTCCCCGCGCCGGTACTTGCGCTTGATGAAGCCCTTGTCCGTCCTTGTCTCCTCGGCCGGGGCCGGCCAGTGCTTGGGCGGCCGGACGGGGTACTTGGTGATGCTCGTCGGCTCCATGTGCAGGACCCGGGCAGCGTCGGACAACGAGATCAAGTCGTCGGCGTTACCGCTGAAGTCGACGTCCGTTCGCCATGCCTGGCCGGCCCGGTAGCTGTCGTACCAGGCGTCCCAGGTCTTCGGGTTCCAGTACATCGTGTTGCCCACGACCTTCTCCGGCTCGGGGTGGCCGTTGCTCGACCGCTCCTTCCAGAGCAGTTCGAGGGTGCTGCGGCCCGCTCCGGTCCGTTCAAGCAGGTCCTCGCGGCTCTCCAGCCCCTTCACGCCGGTGAGGCCCTTGTGCCACCGGTTCCAGGCGCTGGCCTCCCAGACCAGCTCGCGGTCGATGGTGCCGGCGGCTTCGGGGTGGCCGTTGTTCTCCCGGTCCCGGTACAGGGTCTCCAGGTGGGAAATGCTCAGCTCGTGCTTGGCGGCCAGCTCCTTCCTCGTCAGTACGCGGCGTCCGTCCAGCGTGGCCATGGGTGTGTCCTCCGTGATCTGTGCCCGCGGCGGGGCCTCAGTGGTCATCATCGTTCGCTCCCGCATCCCCGCGGTCATCGCGGCCTGCAGCGCGCGGCAGGAGCACCACACCGGAGTCGGTGAGCCCGCGCTCGGCGGTCGACTCCCCGTCGGTACTGGCCTGCTCAGCCATCGTTTCCTGGGGCTGGTAGTCCCACTGCATGACGCCGGACTCGATCGGTCGGGTGATCCGCTTGATGTCGGTGTCCTTGATCGCCGTAGCCCAGTCCTTGGCTCCGGGGGAGTTCTCGTCCGCCAGGACGATGAACCAGCCGCCGTCGCCGGGGAGCGGGCCGTCCTCGATCCGGTAGGTGTCCGACGCGTCGGCTCCCGCCGAGTTCACCACGTTGAGGGTGATCCAGTCATCGAGGGCGGGTGCGGTGTCCATCTCTGCGTCGTTTACCATCATGAATAGTGCCTTCCTTGGAAATTGGGCTTGTTGAAGGGCCTGGGGCCAAGGGGGCATAGGGCGGCCAGCACTACTGCCATTGGGCTGGCTGCCCGCCCCCATTTTCTGGGGTCACACGAGCGGTGAGGTCGAGTCCGCGAACCTCTCGACCTCACTAATCTTGCCTTACTTTTCTGCTTCGTGTCCAGCGCCCGCCAAGTCGGCCTGGAACAGCGGCACGCCTCCCTGAGCCGCGGCCGCAGGTTGCAGGGCGCGCTGTCGCCTCCGGACGGGCAGGTCAGCGGTGGTTTCACATGTCGGTTCTCTCCTTCCCGTCGCGTAGGTCCGTCCCTGCTGAACGGACCGCCTCCGGCGGGGCCCTTACTCCCAAGGGGTCGGGGGCTCGGCAGTCTGGTCCCGGTTGGATGTGGTTGGGGTTCAGGCGGGGGTGACCGGGGTCTCCCCTCGGTCGGTCGGTCACCCTTCGGGCTACCAGGAGCCCGGCGGGGGCCGCCAGGACGGGCCGCTTCGCGGTCGCGCGAGCGCGATCCTGGCGGCCCCCACCAGTCTCCTGGTGGGGCGGAGCTGCCCGACCGACCGAGGGGAGCCCCCGCCCACCGGGTGGGGTGTGGCGGAGGCCCGCCGTCAACTCGCGGCGGCCGGCGCGATGGTGCACCGGCTGAGGTACGTCTCGGCCATGCCGTCACGTGTTGCGTGACGCGTGACCGTGCCGGTGACCTGGAGCCTCTGCCCCGCCTGAGGGAAGGGCTGGGTCATCGACTCCCACGCGTAGAGGCATCCGGCACCGTCGGTGAGGTTGATAAGCCTGCGCGGTCCCCACTTGCTCGGCAGTGGGCTGACCGCGCTGACCGTGACGGTAACGCTCGTACGGTCGCCTTTGCGGAGCCGACGCTGGGCTTCGCGCATGTAGATGGGGACGGCCGACACCAGCAGGGCGATGTCCCTGGGTGCCACCGTGTCCTGCTCGGCTACGCGGGCGAGTTTGCCGCGGTAGTCCTCGGCCCCACCGTCACCTTCGCGGCACCAGGCCCGCACGGCGCCGGCCAGCGGGACGACGTCCCCCGCGGCGCGGAGGTGGTGGTGCAGGATCTGCGCGACGTCCCGGTCCGCGCCTCCCAGCAGCAGAAGGCGCACCTGCTCGGCGGTCGTCATCGGGGATTTCCCACCGCGTTTGGCGTATCCGACCACGGTTGTCAGGGCGGCCGCGTGCTCCAGCGCGAGATCGACGTGGATCCGCAGGTCGGGTGGCACCGTGTCCACCTCGTAGGGCTCCACGGTCAGGCACCAACGGATCAGTTTCCACATGGTCGTCAGCACCGCGGCGGGGAATCCGGCGTACGGCTCGGTGCACGACGTCCCCAGCTGCATGGTCTGGCCGTCGTCGTGCCGCAGCACGTAGCTGGTCAGGGCACCCCCGGCTTCACCGCACGCGTCGCAGTGCGGTGTCTCGCCGGCGAGTTCGTCGGCGTACGGCGGCAACGCGGTCACGGTGGTGCCCGCCTCCGGGTCGTGGTCGATCTCCGCGACCACAACCCATCCCTGGAAGAGCAGAAGCGGGAGCGTCACCGTGACGTCCTCGCGCGGCACCGTGCCGACGGGGACACCGTTGAAGTCCGGCCAGGCCATGAGCTCGACAGGACCTCGGCGGAGTTGGAGGCCTTCGAAGCCGTGGACGCGCGCCTGGCGGTCGGCCTGGTCGACGGCTCGGCGAAGCTCGGGAAGCTGATCGGATCGGAGCGGGAAGGTCAGGGAAAAGCGGGTCATCGGGTTGGCCTCCGGGGTGCGGCGAGGCCCGGCCGTCAGGGACGGCCGGGCCGGGCATCGGATGGGTCAGCTGAAGTGCTTCAGGCAGACCGGACCGATTCCGCGGGCGACCGACACCGGGTCGGTCAGCAGCCGGCCGCATGCGGCGCACAGCCCGTGCTCCTTGCCGTACGCCTCCGCGGCTTCCTTCGTCAGCTTGTGCTCGTCGGCGAGCTCCTGGCGGGCCGTGGAGTAGTCGGGCACGAAGCGGCCGTTCCCGCCCCGAGGGCCGGGCTGCAGCAGCCGCTCGACCTTCACCACTCCGCGGCGGGTGCGGCTGACCCTGTAGACCTTGCCTTCCAGGTGGTAGAGGCCCGGCGTGAGCTGCTGGGCCGCCTTGACGGCCGCCGCGAGGGCGGTGATGTCGATCATTGAATTCGCTCCAGTGGTTGAAGGTTCGGGGCGCCGTCCGGGACTGCCATTCCCTCGCGACATCACTAATTCTGCCTCATTAAAGGTGAGGTGTCAACGCCGACTATGCAGGTCAGGCGGGGTTACGAAGAGAGCGTGCACTCGTCGCACCCACCGGTCAGCTGAGGCAGCCCCACGCCGGTGCGGGCCTTGGATTCGTACTGCGGCGGCTTCCTCAGGGCGGAGTGGACGCCCTGCTCCATGCGTTCGAAGTCGGCGTCTTCCTCGATGATGACGCCGGGGTCGGGTGCATCGCGGCGGCGGGACTTCTCGATCAGATCCGCCATCGTGGTGTTGGGGTTGAAGGGAACCTGGCGGGTGCGCTCGATCAGCGCGCACAGCGCGGCCAGTCGCGGCCGGCGGGCGACCGCCAGCAGCAGATCCCGCTGGCTGGCCAGCGTGCAGGTCGAGCATGAACAGCGGCTCGACCCTGCCCAGTCCCCGGCGCCGGGGAAGGAGTCGTAGGCCCAGTGGTGGGGGAGTCCCTGGGCGTCGGTCCAGTCCTGGACCGCTCTGGTGGTCTCCTCGTGGGCGGGCAGCCACTCGTCGACGACACGCGCGGTGTTGGCGGTGGTGCGGCGCCACAGCGGGCGATTTCGGCGGTCGGCGCTCTCTTCTGCCCGCAGGCCAAGGACGTTCGCGATCAGGACTGGGCCGTCGACCTCCTTGCGCAGTACGCGGACCTGGGGGGTGAGCGCTCCGAATACGAGCTTGGTCTTCCAGGGACCGGTGCACGTCCGGGCACGCCCCAGCCACGGCCAGTCCCCCCGCTCGGCGATAAAGGTCAAGAGGTCGAAGGGGACCCGCTGGCCGTCGACCTCCCGGGTGCGCCGGACCTCGATGTGCCGCTCCGGCGGGATGCCGAGGGCCTGGCTGTGGATGGCGGCAAGCTCGCTGGCGCCGGGCCAGCGCACTCCCTCCGCGGTAACCGCTGGCCATTCCATCGGGCCTAGGCTGGCGTGGGCGGTCCAGACCCGGTCGGCGGCCCCGGCCTGGCGGGCGATGTCCAGAGCCTTGGCGCCGGCGCGCAGGCCGTCCTTCCCTCCGGACAGGTTGATCACGATTCTGTGCCGCGTCGCCGCGAACTCGACGGGGTCGGGGTAGGTGGTGGACATGGAGCTCCTCACGGTGAAGGTGGCGGGGCTCCGGCAGGTCCGGAGCCCCGAAGTTCTGATCAGGGGATGAAGGTCACGCCGCCGAGCGTTCTGGCCTGCCGGATCAGCGGCTTCCCGCCGGTGAACCGACGCGCCTCCTGCGGCGGGAGCTCCCGAAGGGGAGTCCAGCGCGAGCCGATCTCTCCGGTGTGCCGGGTCCAGGCGGCCTCGAAGTTCTGGCGCTGCTTGTCCCTGACCCCTGCGGGGGCGGCGACGACGTATCCGGCGGCCGCCGGGTACCCGTCCGCGGTGGCGAGGTAGTGGGCTCGCTCGATCTCCGACATCTCCCCGCGGCGCAGGGGGAATCGGTGCTCGCGCGCGAACTCGCGGACCATGTGCTCGGCGGTGGACCGGCCGCCCTCCCAGACCGTGCGGACCGAACGCCATGCGGTCCCCTTCGCGGCGGCGCCCCGGCACCCTGCCGCTCCCGGGCACCAGGGCTCGAAGCCAGCGTCAGGGTGGTCGGCACGGCACTGCTCAGTTCGCGGCCGGCGGCACCACCACTTCGCGGACCGGCAGGATCGGCCGTGGTGCTCGCGGCAGTCCGCTGTCCGGGCGGCGAAGAAGATCCGCCTCACCTCGTAGATCGCGTACGGGGCCTGGTCCAGCGACTCCTCGAACGCCCTCAACACCGGGCGGTTGCGGCCGTCCTCGGTAAGGCGCCGGTAGAGCGACGCACTCCCGTACAGGCTGCTCCGCTCGTTGAGCGCCATGCTCACGTGCTCCATCCGCAGAACGTCCGCAGCGATGTGCGGATGCTCGCGAAGGCGCTGTTCGTGGGCGCTGCGGCTGGCGCACACGCCGCTGAAGGGGCACATCGCGCAGTAGCTCTTGCGGATCGGCTCGCCAAGGTGCTCAAGGACGTAGTCCTCGACTTCCTGGCGCCCTTGCCGGGCGAGAATCAAGGGATAGAACGGCTCGCAGATCGTCCGCCCAGCCTCCGCGTTCAGCAGGCGCTGGATGCGGGTGTCCTTCTCCGCACGGCCCAGTTCGCCGTAGTGGTACCCGATAACGCGCCGGAAGCTGGCTCCGCCGAACTCGGCCGCCGCCCATTGGTCTAGACAGAAACCCTTCCAGCGAAGGCTGCAGGTCCTACGCCCGCTGGCGATCTGGGGAACCGTCCCGGCTTCCCTGAGCTCGTCGGAGAGACGCATCGGGCCTTGCTGGAAGATCGCGCGTGGGGAACGGCTGTCGTCCAGGACGACCACCCCGTCCGCGTCGTGCCGGCCAGCGCGCGCGATCTGAACAAGCCGGACACCGGCTCGGCGGAGGCGGGGCAAGACCAGCCGGTCGACGTAGTCGAGCGAGTCGGGCCACTCATCGCCGGTGACCGCGTGGACCACCACCAGGTCGGAGAGGTCGGGGGCCAATCCGTACCGCTCGGGGTGGGCCAGGAACTTGAGCAGGATGGCTGTCGAATCGGCGCCCAGACCGTAGCTCAGCACGGTGATGCCGGAGGGGGCGGCGAACACGGCCGGGTCGGGGGACGTGTCGGGCAGGTCGAAGAGAGTGGAGGGGGCAAGCGCAGGCAAGGGACTGGTCCTTGGAGATCGTCGCTTTCCCCGCCGGCATGGTGACGGTCGGGGAGAGGTGCAGGGGGCCTGCCGGGAAGGGGTGTCCCTTCCCGGCAGGGCCTTGGGCGACGGCTGTGGGCGGCGGCCTTCATCTCGGCCTTGGCCCCCGCGGTCTACTGCTGGTAGGCGGCAATCCGGGCGCGTACCTGGTCCGCGCCGATGCACCCGCCGGGGTGGCGGTGGGGGCTGGGCGGGTTCTGGTTCCTGCCGCGCAGGTGCGACCAGTAGCGCGGGCCACGCCAGTGGCACAGCTCGCACTCCATGAACCAGGGGTTGTCGGAGCCGGGGTATCCGCCCTTGGGCGTCCACAGGTAGGCCGTCAGTGCGGCCATGGCCACGAGTGCGTGTTCGGTGTTGCGGTCGTTGACGGGGAGACGGGGGTGCAACAGCGGCACCGGGCCGATCAGTGCACGGGAGGCCTCGGGTGCATCCGCGGCGGGGTCCTGCGGGACGATGCGGCCCTCGTTGTACTCGCTGACCAGGTACAGGGCAGCGGTGTTCTTGCCCGTGCCTCCGTCACCGACTCGGAGCGCTTCGCTCTGTCCGGCGGGGATGGCGAACCATCCGCCGTGCCAGCGGAAGATCAGTCCGAGGTGGTGCTGGTCGTCGACGCGTACGGGGTAGCGGCATTCCTCGTCGGTGTCCCCCAGCTGGTACGGCGGCGGGGTCTGGGACGTCGTATCCATGGTCGTGGTGCTCCTGGAGTTGAAGGTTCGGAGTGGTGGGGCCCGGGTCGGCCCGTCCCGCTGCCACGGGACGGGCCGACCGGCTTTCAGCTGCGGCGGTTGAGCATCGCCTGGAGCGTCGGGACGGAGGGACGCGCGGTGTCCGGGTGCCATCCGTCACGGATGTAGGCGACCTGACGCTGCTCGATGTCGCGGACGATGATCAGATTCGGGCTGGTGGCGACGGTGTCGCCCCGGCGTGCCGCCCGGACCAGGAGGTCCCGGAGCTCGTAGCGGTCGGCGGCCTCGGGGCTGCTGATGCTGTGGCCGGTGAACAGCCGGTTGGCCTTCCAGTGCCGGGCGAGGGGGAGGGTCCGGGCCTCGGCCAGGGTGGGCGTGTGGTGGTCGAGCAGATCGTCCCCAACCGGAATGATCGTGGTGAGGACGGCTCCGTCCTGGGCGTCGACCAGCCGGACCAGTTCCGAGTCGGGCGACTGGTGAACGGTCTGCTCGGCCCCGAAGTCGGCCTGGCGGACGGTCCAGTACGCCGCGTTGTTGTCGGCGGCGGCCGTCACCAGCCGCGGCCGTCCCTGGCTCCACTCGTAGTAGGTGGCCAGGTAGAGGGCGGCTCCGTCGATCTCGCGGAAGGCCTTGGTGTCCAGTTCTGCGTGCATCGCTGCTCCTGTTGAAGGTTCGGGGTCCTGCTCTGTCGTCCAGGGCTGCCATCCCCTTCCGACATCACTAATTATGCCTTATTCAAGGATGGGAGTCCAGCTCAACAGGTCCTCCAAATGGGTGACTTGGGTCACATTCCCGCAGGTCAGGGCCGGTACCCCGGCCGGGCCGCCGCCGGGCGG
The DNA here is from genome assembly GCF_001746425.1 of Streptomyces subrutilus. GTDB lineage: Bacteria > Actinomycetota > Actinomycetes > Streptomycetales > Streptomycetaceae > Streptomyces > Streptomyces subrutilus_A. The sequence continues at coordinate 38,947 of NZ_CM007204.1, forward strand.
GCGGCCTCCGCCACACCCCACCCGGTGGGCGGGGGCTCCCCTCGGTCGGTCGGGCAGCTCCGCCCCACCAGGAGACTGGTGGGGGCCGCCAGGATCGCGCTCGCGCGACCGCGAAGCGGCCCGTCCTGGCGGCCCCCGCCGGGCTCCTGGTAGCCCGAAGGGTGACCGACCGACCGAGGGGAGACCCCGACCACCACCGCCTGAACCCCAACCACACCCGGCCCGGGCTCGCCGCGTGCCCTCGACCCTTGGGACCGAGTGGCCCGCCGGAGGCGCCGTTCTTGTCGCCTGCCGCTCGTGCCCGCGCCGCCGACAGGCTGCAGTCCGGTCTCTGCCTCGGCCGGCGCGAACGGGCCCGGGCGGTCCGCGCCAGCGGACCCGCGAAGGGGATCGTCCGCCGAAGGCGGTCCCCTTCGGCCCGACGAAGGAGGGCCTGGTCCGCGCCAGCGGACCCGGACCGCGACGAAGGAGTGGTCCCGCCCCCGCAGGGGGCAGAAGAAAGGGGCCGCGCCGCCAGGCGCGTCCACGGCCCGGTGCCGACGGCACCGGCCCGACGAAGGAGGGCCGGGGCCGGCGAGCACGCACCGGGCCACCAGGCAGCCACGCCGCCAGGCGTGCCCGCTACCGCCGCGCGGCACCCCAGCCCGGTTCCCTGCCGAACGGGGACCGGGCGGGGGATGATCGTCGGCTACGCGTCGCTCTCAGCCGTGAGCATCGCGAGCAGTCCGCGCGCGACCTTGCGTGTGTCGACCGCGCGCAAGTGCAGCGTCGTGGCCTGGAGCTGCTCGTCAAGCACCAGCACGTCGGAGTGCTCGGCCCGGTGCGACTGCGCCAGGTACTCACCGCTCGGCTGCGCGGTTGCCCAGTTCTCGGCACCTCGCCAGGCGCCCGTCTGGAACCAGCAGCGGTCGATGGCGGCGCTGACGAATGCGCCCCATGCGGGCCCCGGCACGTTCGATGCCTCGATCAGCGCCGTGGCACCGTCGTCGGCGATCCAGATGTACCAGCTGCCGAACTCCTCGTCGGTGGTGATCAGGTTGCGTGCCCCGAACTCGCCGCACTTGAGTTCGCCCCACACCATCCGGATCAGCTCAGAGCCTCGTTCAACGACGGCATTCTGGGCCAGCTTGTGGGCATCGATGGCGGTCTTCATCGCGTCACGATCCGACGTGAAGCCACTGTCCGTCTCCACGTTGGCCAGCCGCACAAAAGCGGCCCTGTCCACCAGGGTCTGCCCCAGATCCTGAGCCTCGGCCGGCGTGAGCTCGGCGGTCAGGGACCGTCCGTCGTGCACCGTATGGAGTGTGACGACGCGGGCGTACTGCTCCTCATCCGGCATTGAGTCGACGAACCTCGTATTGCGCTGCGCGAACTCGGTCGGCGTGTCGTCGGCGTTGACGGTGGGACTGACGGACCACCCGACGGCCTGATTCAGGTGGCGGGGGATTCGCACGTACCAGGGCGTCTTGCGGCGGTTGATCTGCATGGTGGATCTCCTCGGGAGCGCGTCCCTGTTGAAGGTTCGGGGTGACCGGGGGACGGGCTGCCATCCCGCCCCCGCGGCCGTGGTTCATCGGACTCAGATCACTCGCTCGCGCTCGCCAACTCCTGGCGGCGCTTGTCGCAGTCCTCCGGGCTCCAGCCCTCGACGTACATGCCGGACCGGGTAACGGTGTAGGGCAAGGTGGGGCACAAGTGGCCGTAGGTCCAGGGGAAATCGGCCTTCCGGAAGCGAACCGTGTAACGGTTCCAAGCCGCGCTGTTGGCCTTTTCGCACCAGGTCACCCCCACCCTGAAGCCAGCGGAATGGCGGTCGAGCCAAAGCCAGTCACCGGGCTGTACGTCCTCGCCCTTGACGGTGAGGTGGGCCAGGCGCGGAATGAGCCGGTACGCCTCCGTCTCGTCCGCCGCCGTCCGGATCCTTGTGGGGTTCGCCATTCTGGGCTCCTTGGTGTTGAAGATTGGGCTTCGCCGTCCGGGGCTGCCATCCCCTGCCGACATCACTAATTCTGCCTTATTCGAGGGTGGGAGTCCAGCTCAACGGGTGCTCCAAATGGGTGACTTGGACCACATTGCCGCAGGTGGGCGGTGGGGCGGGGTCACTACCCACCGAACACACCATCGAGCGCGTTGATGAAGTGGAAGGCGCACGCCCGGTAACGGCGGGGGCGCCCGTCGGAGGGGTCCCGCTTGGTCCACGGGTCGGCCTCGATCGCGACGGGGGCGGGCTGCGTGCAGCGGCCGTACTCGCACCGTCCGGGTCGGCGGGCAGCGGCCAGGTCGATGACGCGGTACGGCGCGAAGAGCTCGACATCGAGCCCGAAGGCATGGGTCCTAGCCGTGGCAAGATGCTCGGCGCGCTTGCGGGCCTCGGCGGCCTCGCGCTCGGCTGCGGCAGCCCGCTCCTCCGCGATGGCCTGTGCCATGAGTTCGGCCGTCGGAGAGAGACGGCCGGGCACCGTGTGGGCCTCCAGGACTGCGCGGCGGCGGCTGGCCAGCTCTTCGTCGCTCTCCCACGGTTCCCGCTCGGGAAGGACTCGGCCGTGCGCCCAGTCCCAGCGGTCGACCATGTAGTTGAGAGCGATCTGCGCGGTGCGGGCTTTGCCGGCGAACTCAAGGTCGTGCAGGGTGACGTCGTTCCACCACTCGACGTGGGCACGGGGGCCGTCGCCGAAGAAGCATCCGAGAAACGCACCCGTGGCCTCGAAGTAGACGTTGGCGGCGATCAGGTCACCGTGGTTCCCCTCCTCCCGGAGCACTTCGAGCAGCCAGTCGTAGTAGCGGAGCTCCTTCACGGACATGGGCACCACCGTGAGCGGCACGCCCCGACCCTCGGCGGCCTGGGGACCGCGAGCGTGGAATCGAACGACTCCGCCGGGACGGTAGAGGGTGCTGGTGCCCATGTCGTTACTCCCTGGTGTTGAAGGTTCGGGGTCCTGCTCTGTCGTCCGGGGCTGCCATCCCCTTCCGACATCACTAATTCTGCCTTATTCAAGGATGGGAGTCCAGCTCAACAGGTCCTCCAAATGGGTGACTTGGGTCACATTCCCGCAGGTCAGGGCCGGTACCCCGGCCGGTCCGCCGCCGGGCGGGCGGCCTCCGCCACACCCCACCCGGTGGGCGGGGGCTCCCCTCGGTCGGTCGGGCAGCTCCGCCCCACCAGGAGACTGGTGGGGGCCGCCAGGATCGCGCTCGCGCGACCGCGAAGCGGCTCGTCCTGGCGGCCCCCGCCGGGCTCCTGGTAGCCCGAAGGGTGACCGACCGACCGAGGGGAGCCCCCGGTCACCCCCCACCACCCCAGCCACGCACCCGCCCGCACCCTCCAACGGCGCCCCCCACCCCCTTGGGAGTGAGCGGCCCGCCGGAGGCACAAGCTCGGAGCAGGCATCCGCTCCACGGTTCGACCGCCGCCGGCCGCCTCACCAGAAGGCCTGCCCGGCTGGTCCGCGGAGCGGACCCGGACCGCGCCAGCGGTCCCGCCCCCGCAGGGGGCAGAAAAAGGGGCCGCGCCGCCAGGCGCGTCCACGGCCCGGTGCCGACGGCACCGGCCCGACGAAGGAGGGCCGGGGCCGGCGAGCACGCACCGGGCCACCAGGCAGCCACGCCGCCAGGCGTGCCCGCTACCGCCGCGCGGCACCCCGCCCCTGGGTAGGGGTGGGGTGCCGTACAGCTGTCAACGTGAGTCAGCTGGTGAGGGCCTTGCAGGACGCGACAGGCACGCCGCCGAGTTCGTATTCCGCGACGTTCTCGGACACGAAGAACCGTCGGGCTCCGGACCAGCGCAGCTGCTTCGTGGACGCCTCATCGAGCTTGACGGTCGCCCTGACCTTGCGCCCCCGGTCGACCTTGGTGACCGTGCCGGTCAGGCCGTTCAGGTACTTGGGCGTGAGGTTGTGGAGCTCGACCCGGGCGCCCGTCTTCACGGACGCGGCCGCGATGGCCTCCGCGCGCTGGCGGAGGGTGCTCCTGCGTGTGTTGACCGCCTCGATGATCCGGTCGATGTCTTCAGCGTCGGCGTCGTTGACGATGAACTCGGCTACCTGCTCAAGGGTGTTACCCATAGTGATCAATCTCCTGTGGTGTTGAAGGTTGGGGGAACGCTCGGGGCGGAGGGCTGCCTCCCTTTGCCCCGGTTAGGCGGTTCGGCTGGGCAGTCGGCGGGCGGCCTCCTCGAAGCTCTCGGGCGGAAACATCACGTCGGACCACTGAACGGAGCCGTTGCGGCCGTCGCCGAACGTGACGCCCCAGGCGATGGCGTCGCTGTCGGCGGCCGGTCCTGCGACGGTTGCGGGCTCCCACCCGGCGAAGCGGCGGCGCTCGGGGTTCTGCGGGTCGGGGGTCCAGCGACGGACCTTGACCGGCAATCCCGCCACCGCTGCGGCGATCTCGGCCGCTTCCTCCGTGTAGCTCATGCGCGTGACTCCTCGTTGAAGGTTTAGGAGTGGTGTTGGAAGGGGCTGCCATCCCCCTCCAACACCACTAATTCTGCCTTATTCAACGTCGCTTGTCAACGCTCTGAGGTGCACGTTTCACCTATCCCACCAGACGCGCTGCCCTCCGATCAGGAGTTCTGTCGGCAGTGCGTCGCCGTCCGGCAACAGCTCCTGCTCCACCTCGTCGAGATCCACAGAGAGCCGCATCCAGGGGGTGCCGTGTTCGTCGAGCCGCAGGTATACCGACACGTGCACTCCGCCGAGCGTGATCATGGGCACCTCGCCGGCGTCGTCCAGCTCCGGCGTGTGCACCGGATACAGCTTCGCCGCCGAGTGCAGCCTTTCCACGTCCTGCTGCTCCATGCTGGTCACTCGCCGACCTTGCTGATCTCGTGCGCCTCGTACGGGACGGGCGTGCGCAGACCGGGCCAGACGACCATGACCATCTCGACGCCGGTGAAGGGCTCGGTCGCGTAGCCGGTGACGGTGCCGAGAATCAGGGGCAGCGCCCTGTGGTCGACCGTGCTGTCGATGGGGTGCATCTCCCTGATGGTGGTGCCGTCGGTCGAAACGTCTTCGGTGTTCATGTTGGCTCTTCTCATCCTGGTTGCGGGGAAGGGCGGGCCGGTGCCGTGCGGGCACCGGCCCGGGGGTCTTCTAGACCTCGGCGTGGTCCTGCTCGTGGCGTGTGCCGTTGCAGCAGGGGCAGGCCTCGCCGACGAGTTCGGCGAGCATCCGGCCGAACTCGATGGCTCGGACGGCGGACGTCTTGACCGGCGGGTTGTTGGGGTCGTCCGTGATCCATCCGGCAGCGGGCGGGGCCAGCAGCGGGCCGGGCGGGATGCCGAGAATGCGGGCCGCGACGTGGGCGGCGGCGGCGGCTTCGGCCTCGACCTGCTCGGTCGGGCACATGCCGAATGCCTCGACGTTGCGGCGTGCGGTCTTCATCAGGAGCGAGCGGGCCGCGTCTTCGGGGTCGATGGCTTCGGCGGGGACTCCGGCGATCAGGAAGGCGCGGTGGTCACCCTGGCCGGTGAGCGCGGCGATCAGCCGGTTTCGCACGACCTGGGCGGCGGTGGCGGATCCCGGCCGTGCAGGCACGGGCTCGCCGTCGGTCTGGCTGATGTCGAAAACCGCATTCGACACCCAGCCGCGCGCCTGCTGCTCGTCACCGGCCTGCAACTGCTCGCCCGTGCTCGGCTCCGCCTGCTCGGCGCCCGGCTCCCGGGTCTTTCCGGACATCGGCCCCCAGATCCGGATGCCGTTCTCTCCTCGGCGAACCTGGCGCCCCGCCTCCTGCCACTTCCCGTAGCTCAGAACCTGGGTCGCCTCCGGGTCCTGAAGACCGATGGCGATGGCGTTCACCGGTCCGCGGCTGAGGTGAATCGCCCCGGCTCGCATGACGTCGGCCCACACCTGCCGCCGCCCCATGACCTGGTAGCCAGCGTGAAGGAGGGCTGCCAGCTCGGCCGTCCTCTGCCTTCCCAGCTCCCGCCGCTTCTCCGGCGTCATCCTCTTGTAGCCCATCGACTTGTCCTTACGGTGTTGAAGGTTCGGGGTCCTGCTCTGCCGTCCGGGGCTGCCATCCCCTTCCGACATCACTAATTCTGCCTTATTTAAGGGTGGGAGTCCAGCTCAACAGGTCCTCCAAATGGGTGACTTGGGTCACATTCCCGCAGGTCAGGGCCGGTACCCCCGCCGGGCCGCCGCCGGGCGGGCGGCCTCCGCCACACCCCACCCGGTGGGCGGGGGCTCCCCTCGGTCGGTCGGGCAGCTCCGCCCCACCAGGAGACTGGTGGGGGCCGCCAGGATCGCGCTCGCGCGACCGCGAAGCGGCCCGTCCTGGCGGCCCCCGCCGGGCTCCTGGTAGCCCGAAGGGTGACCGACCGACCGAGGGGAGACCCCGACCACCACCGCCTGAACCTCGGCCACCGCCCCGCCGCACAGCCCACCCCGCCCCCGCCCCTTGGGACCGAGCGGCCCGCCGGAGGCAGAGGTCGGAACCTCAACCGCAGTCAGCCGGTGGTGCGGGAGGACGGGAAGGACCAACTGACTGCGAGCATTCGGCTCGGGCGCGAACGGCGGGGGAACGAGCGGGGCCAGCTCCACAGCCGCAGACCGGCCTCGACGCCGGCTCGCGAACGGCGGCCCGGCTGGTCCGCGTCAGCGGACCCCGAACAAGGCGTCGCCCCGCCAGGGGCGCCCGCTCGGCCCGACGAAGGAGGGCCTGGTCCGCGCAGCGGACCCCGGCCGCCCCGCGGCCGCCGGCCCCGAAGGGGCCCAACAAGGGGGGCCGCGCCGCCAGGCGCGTCCGCGGCCCGGTGCCGACGGCACCGGCCCGACGAAGGAGGGCCGGGGCCGGCGAGCACGCACCGGGCCACCAGGCAGCCGCCCCGCCAGGGGCGCCCGCTACCCCCGCGGCGCCGCCGCCCCGCCCCCGGCCGGCTCGACCGGGGCAGGGCGGGACGGCCGCCGAAAGGCCGTCTCAGAACAGCGCCGCTTCCACGTACTCGTACGCGGCTGCCGTCGGCTTGGGCACGGCGGCACGCGGGGTGGACACGGAGCGCGGGACGGTGACCGGCAACAGGCCCTCTTCCGCGTCCTCGAAGTCGGCGAACACCACCTCTGTGCGCGGGCTGACGCCTCGCCACCCGTCCTCGTACGCGGACGTGTCGATGCCCACGCGGGACGACAGGGTGAATCCGGTCTCCCGGTGGAAGCGCTCGTACACCGTGCTGCGCTGCTCTTCGTAGCTGGGGACGCCCGCGATCCTGAACGGGGCGGACATCTGCGGCACGACGAACACGCCCTTCCTCGCGAGGGTCGACGCGATGTCGATGACGTGGAACTCGAAGTTCGGGCCCCGGTACCTCGGGCCGTTCCCGCTCCGCTCCACTCGGCCGAAGGGGGGGTTGGCGACCGCGTAGTCGAACCGTCCCAGGGTCTCCGGGTCCAGGGTGAAGACGTCCGCGCAGATCCAGCGGGCTTCGGGGACGACCTTCCGTCCCACCTCGACGTATGCCGGGTTCTTCTCGACGCACACCACCTCGCGCGGCGGCCTCCCCTCGAACCTCCGGTGCCACTTGTCCTGTACGGCCCACGCCAGACGGCCGATTCCCGCGCACAGGTCGATGACCCGCTCTCCGTTCACCTCCAGCCGGAGGTCAAGCGCCAGGTCCTCCGGGGTGAAGAACGCGCCGTCCAGGCTGTTGCTGGTCGTGCTGGACTCCTGCCAGTGGTCGAGTACGGTTTCCCGCTCCTCTTCCGTCAGGTCGCGGGTCAGCTTGACCAGCCGCGACGCCTCGCGGTGCAGTCGCTCTTGCTCCTTGGTCAGCTTCGCCATCTTGGCTCTCCCTGGTGTTGAAGGTTGGGGGTTCTGCTCTGTCGTCCGGGGCTGCCATCCCCTTCCGACATCACTAATTCTGCCTTATTCAAGGATGGGAGTCCAGCTCAACAGGTCCTCCAAATGGGTGACTTGGGTCACATTCCCGCAGGTCAGGGCCGGTCCGCCCCGCCGGGCCGCCGCCGGGCGGGCGGCCTCCGCCACACCCCACCCGGTGGGCGGGGGCTCCCCTCGGTCGGTCGGGCAGCTCCGCCCCACCAGGAGACTGGTGGGGGCCGCCAGGATCGCGCTCGCGCGACCGCGAAGCGGCCCGTCCTGGCGGCCCCCGCCGGGGTCCTGGTAGCCCGAAGGGTGACCGACCGACCGAGGGGAGCCCCCGGTCACCACCGCCTGAACCCCGGCCACCCCCGGCCCGAACTCGCCTTGCAGGCATGCCCCTTGGGACCGAGTGGCCCGCCGGAGGCGCCGTTCTTGTTGCCTGCCGCCTGGGCCGGAGCTGCTGCCGGGTTGCAGTCCGGTCTCGGCGTCGGCCGGCGCGAACGGGCCCGGGCGGTCCGCGCCAGCGGACCCGCGAAGGGGATCGTCCGCCGAAGGCGGTCCCCTTCGGCCCGACGAAGGAGGGCCTGGTCCGCGCCAGCGGACCCGGACCGCGACGAAGGAGTGGTCCCGCCCCCGCAGGGGGCAGAAGAAAGGGGCCGCGCCGCCAGGCGCGTCCACGGCCCGGTGCCGACGGCACCGGCCCGACGAAGGAGGGCCGGGGCCGGCGAGCACGCACCGGGCCACCAGGCAGCCACGCCGCCAGGCGTGCCCGCTACCGCCGCGCGGCACCCCAGCGGCAGGTCCGGCCCACCCCCCCGGGCCGGGGGGGAGGGGAGTTCGATCCCCTCCCACCCGGTGGCCTACTCGTCTTCGGTGAGCTGGCCCTCTGCTGCGGTGTCGGGCTCCTGCTCCTCATCTCCAGTGGCTTCGCCCTTCCGGGCCTCGGCCTCCTTGGCGGCCTGTGCGACCCCGTCGTATGTGACGTCGTCGATGACGGCCTGTTCCACCGGGGCGACGACATGGCCCAGCTCGGCCAGGATCGTGAAGTACGAGCCGATCCGGTTCCGGGTGCGGTCCTCGTATCCGCCGCCGTCGGTCCTCCACCCTCGGTTGCTCTTGTGTCCGGCGGTCTTCTCGCAGGCGGCAACGACCGACATGAAGGCGATGACCGGCAGCCTGCGCGTGTCCGCATGGGCTACGGCGTTGGTGAAGTCGTCGCCGGAAGCGAGTCCGAGCCATTCGCGCATCAGGCTCTGGTGGTCTTCGCTGTTGATGCCGCCGGTGACGAAGTCACCGCGCTGGAGAACCGCGCTGGCGACGAATCGGGCCATGATCTCGGCCTTGTCGCGGGGGAAGGTCTTCCGGCTGACCCATCCCTTGAGCCACTCGCGCCGGGCGGCCGTCGCCGCCTTGTAGTCCTTGTTCCCCTGGATGGTCCGCTGGCGGGCGGCCTTGTCGGGCTTCGCCTCGGTCTTGGTGCCGGTGGAGTACGACGGGGCCCAGACGTGATGGTCGTACAGCGCGGGGTTCGTGCAGTACTCCATCCACATGTTGCTGTACTGGCTCGGCGCCACAACGTGGCCCCGGCATGCCCGGTGGTCTTCGGCGGTGATGCTCTCTCCGTCGACGGTCCGGAGCATGTTCACCCGGGCGGCCTTCTCCGGCAGCTGTTCGTACTCTTCGATGACCTTCAGTCCGGCGGCGGCGTACTGCTCCCGCTCCTTGTTGAGTTCGGCGGCTTCCGCCCGCTCGTCCTTGATCTTGTTCAGGATGTAGTTGAAGCGGTTGTCCGCCGCCGCAGTGGCCAGCCGTTCCAGCGCCTGGGGGTCGTCCTCAAAGTCGATCATCTCCGCGAGCTGATCGAGGGTCCAGTCGTACTCGATCGTCTTGGCGGCGGCGGTGACCTTGGTGGCTCCGCCCACCCGCACGGCGGTCTTGACTTCCTTCTGAGTCCACCCGGTATGCGCGGCCATCCTCTTGGCGTCGGCTCCGAGCGCAGAGGCGTTGAACAAGGCCGCCGCCTTCTCCCTGTCCTTCAGGCCCACCCGCTGGTCAGCGGTGGTGAGCATGTCCAGGAACTGCCCGGCCTGGTCCGCCGCCCGGCTCTCGTCGATGACGACCGGCACCGTCTTCCACTTGTCCTCGACGATCACCAGGAGCCTGCGGTGGCCGTCGATCACCCGGTACGTCCCATCCTCCTGCGGCGTCACCATCAGGGGGGTTACCAGCCGCTGGCGAATGCTGCGGCGGAACCTGTCGGTGATCTGGAGGTCTTCGCGGACGTTGCCGGGGTGGCCGGTGAGCTGGGAAAGCGGGAGCTCCTCGTATCGGTACTGAGTGGTGGCGGGCTGCTCAATGATCTCGTTGGTCACGATGTCTCCGGTGTTGAAGGTTCGGGTCCTGCTCTGTCGTCCGGGGCTGCCATCCCCTTCTGACATCACTAATTCTGCCTTATTCGAGGATGGGAGTCCAGCTCAACAAGTCCTCCAAATGGGTGACTTGGGTCACATTCCCGCAGGTCAGGGCCGGTCCGCCCCGCCGGGCCGCCGCCGGGCGGGCGGCCTCCGCCACACCCCACCCGGTGGGCGGGGGCTCCCCTCGGTCGGTCGGGCAGCTCCGCCCCACCAGGAGACTGGTGGGGGCCGCCAGGATCGCGCTCGCGCGACCGCGAAGCGGCCCGTCCTGGCGGCCCCCGCCGGGCTCCTGGTAGCCCGAAGGGTGACCGACCGACCGAGGGGAGACCCCGACCACCACCGCCTGAACCCCAGCCACCGCCCCGCCGCACAGCCCATCCCGCCCCCCGCCCCTTGGGACCGAGCGGCCCGCCGGAGGCACAAGCTCTGAGCTTGGGTGGGGCAGCGATCGTTGCGGAACCGCCGGCTTCACGTCTGGGCGGCGGCCCGCGTTCAACAGCAAGTGCGGCACGTGGGTCAGGCGTCGGGTCCGGGGTCCTGCCGCTGGAAGTGAGCTTCGAGGGCTTCCTGGACGCCGAGGAGCATGCTCCGGTCGTGCTGCTCGGCGCGGGCCAAAACGTTCCACTGGTGTACGTCTCGGACCTGGTTCTCGATCGCGGCGTCCAGGCGGCTCCGCAGCGTTCCCGGGCTCAGGGCCTCGACCTCGACCGCCTCGTGCGGGTCCAGCCCTTCGCGCAAGCACTCTTCCCGGAACCGCTTGAAGTTGCTGTCCGCGGTGTTGGCCTCGTGCGACACCAGGCGCCCGCCACGGACGTCGTCGGCCGTTACCGCGATCTGCTGGAAGTCCAGGACGATTCCGTTGTTGCCGTACCGCTCGATCCGCTCTACGACCGAGCGAGGTACCGATCGTCCGCTCGGGTCCCAGTCGCCGGCATACAGGACGGTCAGCGGCTTTCCGTGCGCCTGGTTCTGCCGGACGGCCTCCCAGACGAACGTCTTCGACGACTGCCCCCGGCACGAGTACAGGCCGACGCCCCACTTCGCAGTCACCGGCAGCAGCACGCCCGAGACCGAGTCTGACTCGCACCAGACCTCGACCCGGCGGTGCTGGGAGGCCCAGAGATTGCGCCGGTAGGTCTCGGCGGTCCGCTCCAGGGCCTCCAGCATCGAGTCGTACTGCATCTCCTGGCGGACCAGCCGGGTGCCGTCGGTGATCCACTCCCACGGCAGCAGGCCGTGCTCGCGCATGTACCCGAGTTCGCGGACCGGCACTGAGTAGTTCCGGCGCGACTTCGCGGTGTCCTTCTGCCACAACCGGCCCAGCCCGAGGTAGTAGACGTGTCGCACGGTGCAGGGCTGCGCATTGCGGACTAGCTCGTACAGCTCGGCCCGCAGGGCTTCCATCTGCGCTTTCGTCCGGCGCGGACGATTTACGGGGCTAGCGCTGTAAGTCACGAATCCAGTCAACACCCTTGAGGTGTCCGGGTGACGTGCCCTACTTGGCTTACCGCTCTTCAAGGCCCTGACCAGTGAGAACGGGCCGGACCGCCAGATGAGCTGAGGGCTGGCGAGCGATCGACGGCGGCCGTCCGCCTCCTGCAGCCCGGCTTGGAGCGGGTCCAAATGACTGCGGCCCGGCTGGTCCGCGTCAGCGGACCCCGAACAGGGCGTCGCCCCGCCAGGGGCGCCCGCTCGGCCCGACGAAGGAGGGCCTGGTCCGCTTCGCGGACCCCGGCCGCCCCGCGGCCGCCGGCCCCGAAGGGGCCAGAAGAAGGGGTCGCGCCGCCAGGCGCGTCCACGGCCCGGTGCCGACGGCACCGGCCCGACGAAGGAGGGTCGGAGCCGGCGAGCACGCACCGGGCCACCAGGCAGCCGCCCCGCCAGGGGCGCCCGCTACCGCCGCGGCGCCGCCGCCCCGCCTCGCGTGATCGAGGGGGACGGCGGCGGGCTTCCCGGCGGGGTTGTTCAGTTCGCCTGGCTGTCGGTGTCTTGGGTCTCCGGCGCTACCTCGGCCCGGGGGGGTTCGTCCTCTCGTTCCGTGATCTTGGCGCGGATGCCCTTGCCGGGGCTTCCGGTCCGGCCGCTGTTCCCGCCGAGTCGCACGAACCCGGCCTTCTCCAGGGCCTCGTCCACCCCCTGCCAGACGGCGGCGGAGGCGGGGCCCTCGTTGAACTTCACGCCCTCGGGCGCGTCGATGAAGGTGGCCGGGATGTCCTCGCGCACGGTGCCCCGGCCGTTCGCGTAGACCATGCGGGCCTGCCTCGACCCGTAGGCGGCGGTGACGATGACCATCTTCGGCCCGCTCGTGCGCTTCTTCGTCTTCGGCTTGGCCGGGGCGCTCACGGGGGTGTCCTGCTCCACCGGCACGGCGGCGCGGTCGCAGTACGACCAGTGCCCCGGGGTGCAGGTGGCCGGGGTCTGCGGGCTCCCGAGCCCCTTGCCCCACACCCGGCCGCAGCGCTGGCACTGCTTGCCGCCATGCTCACCGGCCGCCGTGGCGTGCTCCCGGATCACCTCCAGCGTGCCGCTCCAGTCCTTGCCCACACCGACAGCCGTACCCTTCGCGTCAACGGTGCGGACCTGGAAATGCAGGTCCGACGTGACATCCCGCCCGGTGACCATCCGCACCCGGTACACCTGCCCGCGCGAGCTGGTGAAACTCCACTCGCTTTCGGGCAGCCTGAGCATCTGCTCGCCCTCGGCCAGCAGGGCCCGCAGGCGCTCGGGAATGTCGGCGGATCCTTCCACCTCTGCCGGGGGCTGGTCCTGGTTCTGGGGGCTGGCTGCGGTCACACCGTCCATCAGCGCCTTGGCGTCGGCGATGCTCGGCGTACGGTCACGCTCCAGATAGCGCGCCATGTCCCCGGCGCCCATGCGCGTCTTGACGTCGGAGTAGTCCACCGGCTGCCTGCCGACCTGGCCGTCTTCGAACGTCGCATCTGCGGCGGTCATGACCGTCCTCGGAGAAAGGCGCAGGTTCCAGGCCACCGTAAGAGACTTCTTGTTGACCCTCAGCACCTCGTACCAAGATCCGCGGGAGCGCACGAAATCGCCCTTGGTGAAGTCGTCGGCTCCCCACACCTTGAACCCCTCGGCCGCCGCCTTGGCCACGATCGACCGCCAGTAACCGACTTCCTCGGTGAGCTCGTCGCGCCGCCGCGAGAGCTCGACCACGACGGCCGGCGACAGGCGCACGGAGTGGCCGTTGTTCGACTCCCCGCGCTGCCAACGGACGACCCCGCGCAAGTCCGCTTCCTTCGTCTCGATCCGGCGCAGGGTCCGGGCCGGGTTCGTACGGTGCTCCGCGTACGCGCCGGACGACTCCGCACGCTGGGCCCAGTGCTTGGCGCGCTCCCCCTCGTTGATGGACTTGCGCATAGCGTTGTCCATCCGGGCGTGGTCCCGCCGGGCCCGTCCCTCGCTGTGGTGCCCGACCAAGATCGGCTGCCCCATGTAGAAGCGCTCGCTGATCTGCTTCGACCGCTGGTAAGAGGCGTCGGACGATGCGGTTGCACGGCTGGCCCGGTCCTCGAACCGCTCGGCCCTGCTCTCGGCCCTCTGCTCGCGGTCGGCCTCCGCGTCGGCGAACGCGCGGCGCTCGTCCTCGTTGACCACGATGCAGACGGTGAAGCCCAGTTCGCGAATCGCCTTCGCCGCCGGGTCGATCTTGTAGCGGTCCGCCGACGTGTCCCGGGAGTGGGTGAGACCCAGGCTTCCGAGCGAAGGGAAGTACCTCCACCCGTGCGGCCGGATCGCCTCGAAGATCCCGTCTCCCTTGCGGGACCCCTCCAGAAGGGTGCCGTCGGCGCGAGTGTGGGTGATCACGACGTCCGCCTTCTCGGGCGGGCAGTCTCCTTCCCACGGCGGCGGCGGGAAGGTCGCGGCCACGCACGCGGGGCACACGCTGGCGAGTTCGCCGCCGGAGTACAGCGGGGCGTCCTCGTGTCCGCACGCGGAGCACTCGCCGTCGCCGGCGAACGTGAGCGTCACGGTGCGGTACCGGTTGTCCACCGGCGTGGTCGTCTCAACCTGATGGGTTGTCACGGATACTCCCTGGTGTTGAAGGTTCGGGGTCCTGCTCTGTCGTCCGGGGCTGCCATCCCCTTCCGACATCACTAATTCTGCCTTATTCGAGGGTGGGAGTCCAGCTCGACGGGTCCTCCAAATGGGTGACTTGAGCCACATTCCCGCAGGTCAGGGCCGGTACCGGCGCCGGTCCGCCGCCGGGCGGGCGGCCTCCGCCACACCCCACCCGGTGGGCGGGGGCTCCCCTCGGTCGGTCGGGCAGCTCCGCCCCACCAGGAGACTGGTGGGGGCCGCCAGGATCGCGCTCGCGCGACCGCGAAGCGGCTCGTCCTGGCGGCCCCCGCCGGGCTCCTGGTAGCCCGAAGGGTGACCGACCGACCGAGGGGAGACCCCGACCAGCCACCCCCACCCCAACCACCCCCGGCCCGAACTCGCCGTGCACGCATGCCCCTTGGGACCGAGTGGCCCGCCGGAGGCGCCGTTCTCGTCGCCTGCCGCCTGCGCCTGCGCAAACGGGGAGCTGCAGGCCTCGTTCCTCCCCGGCCGGCGCGGACGGGGCCGGGCGGTCCGCGCCAGCGGACCCGCGAAGGGGATCGTCCGCCGAAGGCGGTCCCCTTCGGCCCGACGAAGGAGGGCCTGGTCCGCGGAGCGGACCCGGACCGCGCCAGCGGTCCCGCCCCCGCAGGGGGCAGAAAAAGGGGCCGCGCCGCCAGGCGCGTCCACGGCCCGGTGCCGACGGCACCGGCCCGACGAAGGAGGGCCGGGGCCGGCGAGCACGCACCGGGCCACCAGGCAGCCGCCCCGCCAGGGGCGCCCGCTACCCCCGCGGCGCCGCCGCCCCGCCTCGCGTGACCGAGGGGGACGGCGACGGGCCTTGATCCGTTACTGGAGCGGGTCGCGGCGCCGCTAGCGGGTCGGCTCGGCGGTCCAGATTCCGCACCCGGTCCCGTCTCGGCGGTAGCGCCGCCACCCGTAACCGGGGGTGTGGTCCGCTTGGTAGTGGCCGCAGTCCGCGCACGGGTCCCCGAAGTCGCCGGGCTCGGCCACGGGTTCGGCGGCCCACTCCTCGGGGCCGGACCACGGGAATCCTCCTGCTGCGAAGCGAACGCCTCCACCGGGCATGAGGTGGGCCCATCCGCTGGGCCAGTCGATCGGCCCTTCGCGGCGGCAGACCTCGATGGCTCCGAGCATGGCGTGACGGCTCCACACGTAGCTCTCGGCGTCAGGGGGAGTGATCCGGTAGCCGGGAGCGGTGAGCTGCCTTTCGGGGTCGTGGATGAGCACTCCCGCCGCCGGGTCCGGTTCAAAGCGCCGGACGGAATGCCTGGGCGACTGCCGGTATCGGATCACTCCGTCATCAGTGACGGTCGCCTCGCTGGCGACCAGTCCCCAAAGGCTGCTGTGCAGGAAGTTGCGTACCCCCTTGCCCGCCGTTCGGCGGGTTCCCCAGGCGATGGGCGCTGGCGGCCATTCGCCGCCGCTCTCGTCGACCCTCTCGTAGTGCACGTGAATGGCCATGCCGCTGAGTACAGCGTGCGGGAAGTCGGGGCCTTCGTACCACAAGGGCACGGGGGCAATGAGGATCTTGGCTCCGGGCAGCTTCTGCCGTGCCTGGATTTCGCCGTTGTCGCTCGGGGGCTGCTGGTCTGCGATGACCACGGGGGAGTTCCTTCTGTCGTTGAAGCGTTCGGGGGTGCGGGCGGGGGGCATTGCCCCCCGCCCGGCCGCAAGTGGTCAGATCACGCCGATGGCCAGCAGCCACGACGGCGAGCCGTGCTCACAGGTGCCGTCCGGCTCCACCCAGCACCCGTCGCGGGCCTCGGCTCCGCCTTCGGACATCCAGCTCTGCATCTGCTCGATGGACGGCGTCCCCTCGCTGTCCCCGTCCTCGGGCTCCTGGTGCTCCTCCGCGTCGCGGGAGACGACAAGCGCCCGCCCCGACAGGTCGAAGGTGGTCATGTCCTCTGCCCACCACGGGGCGCCATTGACCTGGAACGTCCGGTGCGTGACGTCCTCCAGCCCCTGCTTGCTCAGCTCCAGCACGCGGTCCGTCCAGCCCGTGACGCTCGGGTATGCACGGGCGTCGCTGAGCAGACAGGCGATCTTGTCGCCGACCTGCACGTCCTTCGTGTCGATCCATACGGTTTCGACGTTCACGGTCACTCCCTGGTGTTGAAGGTTCGGGGTCCTGCTCTGTCGTCCGGGGCTGCCATCCCCTTCCGGCATCACTAATTCTGCCTTATTTAAGGGTGGG
This sequence comes from Streptomyces subrutilus, assembly GCF_001746425.1. Lineage (GTDB taxonomy): Bacteria > Actinomycetota > Actinomycetes > Streptomycetales > Streptomycetaceae > Streptomyces > Streptomyces subrutilus_A. The sequence goes on from NZ_CM007204.1 coordinate 55,456, forward strand.
AGTCCAGCTCAACAGGTCCTCCAAATGGGTGACTTGGGTCACATTCCCGCAGGTCAGGGCCGGTACCCCCGCCGGGCCGCCGCCGGGCGGGCGGCCTCCGCCACACCCCACCCGGTGGGCGGGGGCTCCCCTCGGTCGGTCGGGCAGCTCCGCCCCACCAGGAGACTGGTGGGGGCCGCCAGGATCGCGCTCGCGCGACCGCGAAGCGGCCCGTCCTGGCGGCCCCCGCCGGGCTCCTGGTAGCCCGAAGGGTGACCGACCGACCGAGGGGAGACCCCGACCACCACCGCCTGAACCTCGGCCACCGCCCCGCCGCACAGCCCACCCCGCCCCCGCCCCTTGGGACCGAGCGGCCCGCCGGAGGCCTCCCTCTGCTCCTCGTCCACCACCAGGTGCTGCCCGCAGCCCGGGCCGGCGCCCCACCGCCAGCTCGGCCGGTCCGTGAAGCGGGCCCCCTGCCCGCGGACTTGCGAGGGCGGACCGCACCCTGCCCGCAGTGAACGCCCGACGCCGCGGTCCGTTCCAGTCGCTCACCTCGGGTGCAGTCCGGTCTCGGCGTCGGCCGGCGCGGACGGGGCCGGGCGGTCCGCGCCAGCGGACTCGCGAAGGGGATCGTCCGCCGAAGGCGGTCCCCTTCGGCCCGACGAAGGAGGGCCTGGTCCGCGGAGCGGACCCGGACCGCGCCAGCGGTCCCGCCCCCGCAGGGGGCAAAGAAGAGGGGCCGCGCCGCCAGGCGCGTCCGCGGCCCGGTGCCGACGGCACCGGCCCGACGAAGGAGGGCCGGGGCCGGCGAGCACGCACCGGGCCACCAGGCAGCCGCCCCGCCAGGGGCGCCCGCTACCCCCGCGCCGCCCGCCGCCCGCCTCTGCGGGGGGACGGACGGCGGGATCTCAGCGGCGGCGGCGCCCAAATGCACCCATCACGAAACCGACTCCGCCGATCAGCATCAGGACCGGGATGGCCTTCTCCACGATGAACCAGACCGCTTCGAACCCGATCGCTCCGCCGAGAACGAATGCCACGACTCCGACGACGATCGCCAGACCGATGCGGCTGCCGTCGTCCCGGGTGGCGGGCTGGGGGCGGGGGGAGTGGTTCACGGTGATGCTCCTCGGTTGAAGGTTCGGGGTAGGGCTGCCGGGAGGAGCTGCCTCTCCTCCCGGCCTGGCCGTGCTTGGATCAGCGCTGGGTAGGTGCGGGGGTGTCGCACGCCTGGCAGCGCTGGTCTTCTTCGGTGCTGTTGACCGTGTCGCAGTTGCGGCACCGCCAAAGGTCGCCGTGTTCCCACATGAACGACTCGCACGAGCTTTCGCCGTCGTTGGGCTGGTTGTCGTTGGGCTCGTCCGTCGGGGCGGGCTTCGCGCGGCGGGTCAGTAGGTTTCGCAGGTAGGCCATGGTCGACATCCTGCGGGCCTTCCGGCGGCCAGGGGAAGTAACCGGCGGGCCGGGGCAATCGGCGGCGGCGTGGGCGAACTGGGCCCAAGGGTGCATGTCGTGGAAGCGGCACGGCTCGGTGCGGATCACGACGGCTCCGCCGCAAGCGGTCGGGGGGCACGTACAGGCGTGCTGCCCGGGGCTGGGGCTGTATCCGTGCCACTGGGCGGCCTGCGTGTTCAGTTCCTGCATGGGGATCGTCCTGTCGGAGTAGGGCCGGTGTGCGGACGGTGGGCCCCGGCTGGCGGGGCCCACCGTGGCGTTACGACCGGACCGGCGCCAGGTCCTGCGGCTGGGTGTGGTTCTGGACGAACGTCATGACGCCCTCGGGGCTGTGCATGACGACGGGGGGTTCGCCCTGCTTGATGACTGCGAGCCAGCCGAAGTTCCGGCGCTCGGCGCGGTGCAGGTAGCCGCGACGCTGCAATTCGAGGAGTGCCTTGGTCGCCTTAAGGCTGGCGGCCGCAGCGGCGGTGGTCTGGGGGGTGTGTCGCATCGCGTGCTCCCTGTGTTGAAGGTTTGGGCCTGCCGGAAGGGGCTGCCATCCCCTTCCGACATCACTAATTCTGCCTTATTTGAGGGTGGAAGTCCACCCTTTCAGGTCACCCGATCGGGTGACCTGGGTCACAGGAGATTCCGGCCCCGCAGGACGTCCGCGAACGCAGCGGCGACGCTGAGCGGCTGCGCCCTGCGGCGCCGAACGGGCCTGAGGCTCCTGAGCCACTGCCCGCCGCGCTGGATGACGAACTCCTGTCCCACCTCGGGCACCGACAGCGCAATGAGCCCTTCCGCCGTCTCCACGCGCACAACGGCTGTGTTGGTCACGGGGTCGATGCCGTGACCGACCCGGCTTTCGGGAACTCCGAGATCCGTGATCAGGGCTTCGCTGATGGCGCGGGCCTCCATGATCGCGGACTCGGTCGCCGTGTCGAACTCCAGCGGCTGGGCCGCGTGGCACTCGGGGGCCGATTCGATCGGGCGGGCGGTGCGGGGCGTCTGCGCGTTCATGTCTTGCGTCCTTGCTGTGTTGAAGGTTCGAGGTGACCGGGGGGGGCGGGCTGCCACCCGTCCCCCCGGTAGAGGGGTGATGCCGCGATTAGCTCCGGCAGGGACCGGCAAGGCCGGTCACGCCGTAGCACGTCATGCAAACCGGCGTCGCGCTGGCGGCGTCGCAGAGCATCGCGCCGTCGACCCAGACGGCGTCATAGGTGTTGACGACCCAGTGCCCTGCCTGCGCGACGGTCTCGGCGACTTCGATGGAGGCGGTCATCTCGTGCTCCCTGGTGTTGAAGGTTCGGGGTCCTGCTCTGTCGTCCGGGGCTGCCATCCCCTTCCGACATCACTAATTCTGCCTTATTCAAGGATGGGAGTCCAGCTCAACAGGTCCTCCAAATGGGTGACTTGGGTCACATTCCCGCAGGTCAGGGCCGGTACCCCCGCCGGGCCGCCGCCGGGCGGGCGGCCTCCGCCACACCCCACCCGGTGGGCGGGGGCTCCCCTCGGTCGGTCGGGCAGCTCCGCCCCACCAGGAGCCTGGTGGGGGCCGCCAGGATCGCGCTCGCGCGACCGCGAAGCGGCTCGTCCTGGCGGCCCCCGCCGGGGTCCTGGTAGCCCGAAGGGTGACCGACCGACCGAGGGGAGACCCCGACCACCCCCCCCCACCCCAGCCACGCACCCGCCCGCACCCTCCAACGGCGCCCCCCCCCCCCCTGGGAGGGAGCGGCCCGCCGGAGGCACAAAAGCCGGAACCCCAGCACATACGCGCTGGGGTTCCGAGCCGGCGGGACGGGTCTCCGGACCTCGGTCAGTCGATGCCGAACTCGTCGCTGGCGTCGACGACGGTCTTCTTCTCCGGGCTCTTGGCCGGCTGCGGGAGATGGGTCTGCGTTTCTCCCTCGATCTCCCAGTCGATCGGGTCCGCTCCTTCGACGGCGGCCTCGACGGCGGCCCGTTCGGATCCGCTCTCCCTTGCCTCCGCGGCCTTCTTCTCCTCGACCTTTCCGGCCTTCACTGCTGCGGCGGGCTTCTTCCCGCGTTCCGGCGGGGTACTCGCCAGCGTCTTCGTCACCGGCTTCACGGCCGTCACCGCAGGCTTCTTCGTCAGGTCGACGTTGTTCTGCTCGGCGTCTTCGGGGACTTCTACCTCCGGCACGGGGTACCGCGGGGCGAGGGCCATCTGGACGGTCCAGGCCGTGTCTTCCGGATGCCCGAGGGCGACGATCGCTTCACCGACTCCGAGTTGCCTGAGCTGGTTCGGGTGCACCTTGAACCGGTCGACCTGGCGAAGGCTGCCGACGCCGGACCCTGCTGTCGTCGAACCCAGGACCCCGATGTCCTCCTGCACCTGAAGGGTCTCCTCCCATCCCTCGTACGTGCCGAGCAGCTCGGAGACCTGCTCGGCCGACGCCTTCGTGCGGTGCAGGATCAGTACGTTCGTGTTCGTCAAAACTGCGGCCAGGAAAGCGTCGCTGACATCCTGGAGGTCGGCCAGGTCCTGGGTACAGACGAACAGTCCGCCGCCGGCTGCGCGGAGTCGCTGGAACAGCCCGGTCATCGTCGAGCCGCCCAGACCGCTAAACTCATCGACCCCCGCAAGGAACAAGCCGCCGTTCTCGCCGAAGTTCTCGCTGAGCAGCCGGTCGCCTACAGCGCCGAGGTCGGTAAGGAACAGGTTGCCCACCTGCCGCGCGGCTTTCGCGTCGGTGTTCGCGGCGAGCGAGAACAGCACGATGTCGCCTCGCTTCACCGATTCGTAGAGGTCGACACCGTCCGGGGACTCGACAAGAACGCGGCCTCCTTCCCCGCTGACCAGGTTCCGGATTCGTGTGGCCAGGCCGGGGATGCTCCGCTTCAAGTCCTTGGCCTCGTCCTGCAGATACGCCAGGTACTCGGTGATGTCCAGCTGTAGCCGCGCCGAGAACTTGTCCGTCCTCGACGCCAGGGCCTTGAGGGTCAGCAGCCGTGCGAGGTCGGGGAGGTCGCGCCTCCAGGGCCTCCTCGACCCGTCAGGAAACGTCTCCACGATGTTCCCTGCCACCAGGTCATCGAGCGCGCGCACGGCGAACAGCAGAAACTCTTCGGCGGCCTCACGGTGGTGGGGTTCGCTGAAGCCGCCGCCGGCCACCTGGTCCAGGCACTCGACGATGCGGCTGCGGATCTGCTCAGCGCTTCCGTGCCGGATCGGGTTGTACGTGCTGCCCTGGCCGGTCACCGTCACCACCTGGAACTTGCGTCCGGCGTGATGGGCTCCGCCTGCCATCGCCGCGACCAGCTGCGGGTCGGCCTTCATGTCGGCGAACAGAAAGGCGATGTTCAAACTCCGAGCGTGCGCACTCACGGCGACCTCGTAGACCAGCTGCTCGATGGTGCGGCTCTTGCCGTAGCCACTCGCGCCGGGGATGAACCCGTGCTGCCGCAGAGCGCGGCCGGGAATCTCGCAGGCGTCCCCGGTGTACTTGTCCACGCCAAGACGTACGCGGAGATCGTTCAACGTGCGAGCGGGCGGGCGATCGTCGTTCTGTGCCATCTCCTGCAGTCGGGCGTCGATCTTCTTCTGGCTCACGACCTCCTTCACCGAACGCCACTCCGCGGCGAACTTCCCTCGTCGGATCAGCCATGCACCGCCGACCCCTGCGGCCACGGTCACGCTGAACGGCAGCTGACCGGTGATCCAGCTCCCCCAGTTGTCCTGAGCGAGTTGTGCCAGAGCAGCTCGATCGGAAACGTTCCAGAGGGACGTCCCGAGTTCCCGGTACGGCACCAGGTACCACCGGAAGAAGCCGAGCAAGGCACCGATGGCGACGGTGCTCCAACCTCCCCAGCACACCCAGAGCCGAGCCTTCTTCGGCAGCCGCCGGCCACTCGCCACCAGCAACAGCGTCAAGCAGGCCGCGACCGGGTTCAGCACCGCCAGGAGGACCCCCGCGGCCCTCGCGACGGCCTCACCGGAGTTCGGGTCGATCGGCTGCGACCCCTGCCATTGGGTCGTTGGTCTGCCCGCGATGTTTCCGCGTGTTCGCTGGCGACTCGGCGCGCTACTCATCGCGTTCCCTGCTCCTCTGGGTTCCAGACTCGGACCGCGATCTTCTTGCCCCGGGCAAGCTCGATCGACGTCTTGTTCGCTTCTTCCGCCGCCTGCTCCACGTTCTTCAGGAGTTCCGGGAACGCCCAGTAGACGGCGAAGCTGATGTGCTCGGCGTTGACGTACAGAAGCATGTTCCGGATCAGCCGCGGCCTCGGCTTCCTCGTCCGCTCCAGTTCATGCGCCCACGCGCGGCCCTGAGAGTCCACCGCGACAAGGTCCGGGTACCGGCGCCCCTTCTCGTTCACTCCGGTGGTCACCGACCACGTCGGCTCGTGGCTCTCGTACTGGTTCGGCGTATCCCTCGCTCTGATCTCCCGTTCGCTCACGAGTTTGTCGTCAGGGCGACGCTCAACGATGTGGTGCGCGAGATCAATCACGGCGAGATCGTGGTGGTACTCCTTGATGTTCGGGGCCCCGGGACTCCCCGGCACGTTCGCGAGTTCCATCCCGGATCGCGTCAGCCAGAACACGCGAGAGCGTCGGCCAGCGAGCTGTGCCGTGTCCAAGAAGCCCATCGCAACGAGCCCACGCAACCTGCGGTAAGTCACCTGGGCTGAGGGGTGAACCCCCCTCTTCATGAACTCCCGAGTTACCTGCGCGCTCGTGACGCCGTACCACCGGCCGATCCACGTGAGCAGTTCGACATCACGATCTGTCAGCCGCCAGTTCTTCCCGTTCGGAACTCTCACCTCGCGGACAACAACCTCCACCGGCACCATCTCCCCTTGAACTCAGCACCGACCACAACCTGTCAGCCGGCACAACTCCGGTCCCACTCCCCGGCCTCACCGCCCGCAGGGACCGAGGTACGAGGTCCCTGCCGTGGTGGACGCCGAAGGCGGTCACCACCTGATCAAACCAGCCGACCCCGCCAGGGGTCGACCGAGGTCCAGCGCCCGGTTGGCAGGCCAAAGGCCCCCCAGGGGCCGACGCCTGCTAACCGGTGAACGCGCTGGACCACTGCACGTCGCCCCCTGGGGCGTCCCTATCGGTAGCCGATCCCAACTCGGCCTCGACCTTTCCAAACACATAAGCCACCCCCTATGCCCTCGGCGGCCTCGCTTGGGACGAACCCCCCGGCGGCCCACACGACGCACCCCACCAACAACTTCGACGAACTCCCGCACCCCAACCACTTCGCCCTCCAACAGCCTCAGCACTCCGCCACCGCCCTGCACCGCCACACCCCAGCCCCCATCACCGCACCACCTCGCAACTCAGCCCAGCCACCCCTTCCCCACCACCAACCTGCACTTCTCCCCAACCCGTCACCCACCACCGGCCCACCCTAGTTTTTGTCTTTGTCCTTCGTCTTTGTCTTTGTCCTTCGTCTTTAGCTTTTGTCTTTGTCCTTGTCTTTTGTCTTACTCTTTTGTCTTTGTCCTTAATCTTTGTCCTTACTTCCTTCCTTCTCTACTCCTCCTCTCCTCTTACTCATCTACATCCATCACACTCAACCTGCACCTCCACCACCCCCTCTGATCTGAACCCATGTTTTGCTTCGAGACCACCCACTCTCTGAGGGACGATGGGAGTGGGTGGTCTCGAAGCAAAACATGGAAAAGGGCAGATCAGAGGGGGTGGTGGAGGTGCCCTCTGTAACACTTGGTTTTACACATGGTTTTACACCCTGTGTGCGAACTCCAGGTTCCGCACAGGGTTGTCGCGGCCGGAACTCCGGCCCTAACTCATGAGTTGTCCATCTACGCAGCGGCGCCCAACTCTGCCAGGTAGCGGCGATCCCTCAACTCGACGACTCGCAACTTCTGCTGTGCCGGCGTCAGGGCACGGAACCTCGCCTGCCACTCCTCACGACGGCTCTTCCGTTGCTCCGCCGACAGGCTCGACCACCAGCCATCACGACGCTTCTGGTCGCTCGCTGCACGCCTCTGCAGAGCCTTCTCGCGCTGCTCCTCCCAACGCCGGTGCAACTTCTCCCTGGTGGCCTTCCAGACGCTCCTGAAGGCCCTCCGCTCGTTCTCGATCCGTGCTGCCGTGGCTTCCTTCCGCTTCTTCATCGACGGGGTCTCACGGGCGGCCTGGCCTGTCAGCTCCCACTCCCCCTGCTCCGTGCGGCGGGCTACACGGAGCTCCAGCAGGGCGTCCAGTCCGGTCTCGACGTTCGTCAGCTGGGCACGAGTCGGTTTGGGACAGGGGGTGTAGCCCGAGAGGTGGTAGAGCTCGGTCACCGTCAGGGGGCGGGGGTGGAGGGCGAGGGTGACAGCGAGGGTGTACCAGGAGCGGCTGCGGGGGGCGGGGGAGTGACTACAAGGTGGCTCAGTTTTTTCAGCGCGGAAGTCGAGAGTCAGCAGATTCAGGCTGAACTCGTCCGACGCCTCAGTTCCCGACGCCTGGTCGTACTCACGCGTCTTCACGAGCACCCCGTCATCCACCAGCTGCCGGAGGACTTTGGAGATGGTGTTACGGGACTGGACGGTCTCCTCCTCCACATCTCTCTGAGGGAGCGGGCAGCAGCCAAGGCCCTGGCGGGCCATTCGGTCACCGATAGCTCCGAGCGTCTTCTCTGCGCTGTGCCTCATGGCCACGGTCCAGCCGCCCCAGTGGAGTTCTCGGACGCCCGCCAGCAGTGGCCCCACTACGCGCTTCCAGCGGTCCGCCGGCGCGTTCTTGGTACGGCTGCCGCGCTGGCTGTCGACGTACTCAGCCGCCGGGTTCCAGCAGTGCTTCACCCACCAGCGGTGACCGCGCTGACGGGCACGGGCGAAACCGCGGTGGCGGACGTCGTCGACGACCTTCCACGCGGCCTCGCCGTCATACCCCGCGATGATGAGTCGGGCAGTGGACAGAAGTTCGCTGAGAGACCGGTCTCCGTAATAGTCGGCGCCCGGGTTGCGGAGGCGCTCCCAGAACTCCCCTGACGGGATACTGGAGAAGCTGCGCCGCCACGGAGTTACCGGAGTTTCCCTCTGCAGGACCATGCCTCGCCGACGGCCTCCGCTGTATCGCGGCAGATTCTCCGCCCACGCGGGAAGGGTGTTCTTCGCCATCTCGATGAACTCGGGGAGCGCCACACGGCCGCTCTTGCGATGCGGTGCCGACAGAGGGCGAAGGGTGCGGCGCCAGTCAATCTGCCGGGCTGTCGCGCCCCAGTGGGTACGGACGGTGTCGACGGTCAACTTGAGCGCGTCCCGTGCGGCCTGGGTGGGGAGCACGGCGATAAGGTGCCACCGTCCTGCTCCACCCCCCGAACGGCGAGTGAGGTACCAGGCACCGAGTTCTTCTGCTCGGTCGGTGAGATGTTCCAGTGCGCTAGTACTCCAGTCGTCGTCGTCGCCGTCGATATCGACGGCGACGACGTTCTCCCGGAGGGTTGCGACGTACGACGCGGCCTGGCCAGCGCGCACGAGCTCGGCGGCCTCGCTCAAGAACTTCAGCGGCCGGTCGGTGGGAACCTTCGCGTTCCCGCTGTCGATGCAGAAGACAGGGGCGGCAAACAGAAGGTCGTCGAGAAGGAGGGCAGCCAGGCGGGCACGCTCTTCCGCGTTGGCTGTGTCGTCGCCCGCGAGGCGCTTCGCGCTCTTCGGCTGGACGGTGACGGCGAACAGTGGTTCGAGGAACGCTGTCTGCTTCGGGATGGATGCGGCGGCGGGCGCAGCTCCGAGCGGTGTGCGAGACACACCGTTTTGAGGCAAGGAGGTGCCGGCCCGGGGACGTGTGGCTATGATGTCTCCAGAACTGAATGACGTCAGGCAGCAAAAAACCCGCATCGGGCGAAAACGCCGACGTCACTGTGGATGAGGCGCTGCCAGCTCACTGGCGACCAAACCGATCGCTGACGGTGTCTCGGGATTCAGTTTTTGTGTGGCCCCGCGGGTCGAGCCCCGGGTCGTGTCAGTTACGTCGATATGCCCCCATGGCGAACACCCCGAGGGAGGGGTTTGCCTTCTGCAGTCTCGGGCGGCCGTGCCGCCGCGCCCTCGATCTCCTTCTTCACCATCTCTGCTGCCGTCGCCCAGTCCAGGGGCTGGTCACCTCGGAGCACCAGGTGCTCGATGACGGCGCCGATGAGACCGGCGGCAGCGAGGCGGGGGTGAATCTCCCGCAGCTTGGGCATCAGTTCCTCTGCCACAACTGGGGGCAGGTTGACCGTGATGCGCCAGTCCTTGCCGGACGCAGGGTCGTAGGACGTCTCACGATTCGTGAGCATCCGCTTGTTCCCAGTCCCGGCCATGATCCCCATCCTGCCATCTCCGACCCCTTCCGTGCATCACGAATCACGCGTGTCGAGGGACCTTTTTTCCGCGTGTCGCTCCCGCCCTGGGTCGAAATGTCATAACTGATCAATATTCGTCCTGGAACATTGCCTTCGAGGGCGCCGTCAAGGTAGCAACGCAGACCTTCCCCCTTGAAGGTGACAGGTGCTCAGCCAGGGCGCCGGGGCCGCTATGGTCGGCTCGGTGGTACGCCCCGCCTGGTTCGCGGCTGCTCGACGCCCATGCCGTCTCTGCCGAACGGACCGCAAGGACCCTGAGGGGTGGAGTCTCTGACCCAGCGCGTCAGCCTCGTCCTGTCGTGACATCACCGCAGCGGGGGCATGGGGCCAGCTGGGAAGAGACACTTCATGCCGAAGCGCAACCGGAAGGTTCAGCGGGTCGCGTCCCGTCGCCGGCGGGAGTCGGGCAACAACCTGAGTTACACCGCGGCCCGCGCGGAGATCCGCGTTCCCGTGCCGCCCGCGGGGTCGGTGCTCGACGAAGTGCACTGGCGGTCCCTCGGCCTCCAGTTGTTCGGAACAGATGACTGGACGCGGTGGCGCGTCGTCTGCTCCGGCTGCGGCTACATCCAGGGCCCCGCCGAGTTCGCCGCCTTGGAGCGCGAAGAGGTGCGGCCCGAGTTCGCGTTCAGCGACTGCGTCGGCCGATACCTGAAGGGCTACGAAGACGACGCTCCCGGAGCGTTTCCCTGCAACACCGTCACGTGGGGGTTCATCCCCATGGGGCACTACCGCGTGAACTGGACTGCAGGGAAGCAGGGTCAGGTGTTCCGCTTTGCCGCTCCCGGTGAACGGATCGAGGACAACCGGCGTAAGCATGAGGCTCGAACTCGGCAATGGGCTGCAGAGGCGGCGGCGGCCGCAGAAGTCGAGAACGCCCGGCTCCGGGAAGAAGACGAAGCGGCCGACCGGAACATCGATGAATTCGCGGCACGCTGCGTCTCCTGCGACCGGGCCGAGACTCGCCTGCACCGCCGATCCTGTGTGTGGCGGACGCCGAACGGCCCGGCGGATGAGCACAACCTCGCGAGTGAAACCGTGCTGGGAGTGCACACCGAGTATCCCGTCCGAAAGGTCATCGCCCGTGTCCTGGACATGGGCGAAGCCGCAGAGGAGTACGAGAGGGCCGTGGTAACGGCCCTGGGCTCTCTCGGCCTCGTCATCGAGAACACGGAGCATTCCAGCAGGGCAGACGCGCAAGAAGCCCGGATCCACATCTGGCTTCCCCGGGCCTCCAAGGAGGCGCCGCTGCACAGCGTGGGTTGGTCGTCGTACTTCGGATGGCAGTACTCGGACGGTGTGCTCGGTACCCCGCTGAAGTACCGCGGGGGCGAGCACTTCGAACCCCTCGCGGTGATCGTGGCGGCGGAGATCAGGAAACTCGCAGACGACGGCAGCACGATCTGGAAGAGCCCGCACCAGTGGCGTAACACCCTCTCGGCGGACGACTGGACAGCCGTTGTGGAGGGCCTGCAAGGAGCGGCCCGCGCCCTGGTGATGGGTGACTGAGAGCCCACACCACGGCGCGTAGGACATCAGGCGGTTTCGCTGAGGAAGTTCCGCACGACCGGTATGGCGCGGTGCTTGGTGAGCTCGGAGCGCAGACCGGTCAAGGTCTCGCTGCCCCGCGCGGAGCTGACACCGCCCATCAGGTCGACGGACCGCTGTGCCGTCTCCACGGCACCGTCCATGTCTCCGAGCGCAAGGTACGCCTCGGCCTCCCGCGCGAGATAGATCGCTGTGCCGCGCGGTTCCTTCTCCGGGTCGTACGGATCGTGGTGGGTCGCGGCCGCCGAGAAGTACGTCAAGGCCCGCTGCGGGTCACCGAGGCTGAGCGCGGTCGACGCGGCAGCCTGGAACACCTCGCCCGTGTTGACCCAGTACATCGACTGCAGGTCCTCGTCCGGCGGGATACCCCGGTCGTACGCGGCGAGTGCGTCGTCGATCGCCCGGTACGCGGCCGTGGGCTCCTGAGCGATCGAATAGGCGCGGGCCTGGCGGATGTGGAGCATCGTCAGCACCCGGGGCGAGGCGATGTTTGCCCGGTGGGCAAGGGCTCCGTCGATGAGATCCAGCGCCCCGCGGGGGTCGGGCCGGCTGTTGGAGTACCGGACGTTGGCCCAGAAAGCGAGCGCGGTTGCTCCGGCCGTACGGTCTCCGGACCCGGCGGCAGCCCGCAGGGCGGTCACGAAGTGCTTCTCTGCGGCGGCGCTCTGGCCGCTGTCGAACGCGCACCAGCCGGCCAGTCGGGAGGCCTCCGCCGCGCAGGCGTGAAGGCGTTGGCCCGTCTCCTCGCTGTAGGTTGCCTCCCGCAGCAGCCGGGTGATGAGACGGCTTTCGGCGCGCGCGGCGTCGTAGACGTGGTCACTGCCGAGATCGTCATCGAGGTGGCGGAGCTCGGTGAGTCGATTGTCGAACCGGTCGGCGACGGCGCCGCCGATCTGGCGGCCGCTGGATGAGAATGCGGGGGCCGATTCAGCGGTGGCCCACTGGGCAAGGACCGCTGCGACCGTGGCGGTCGTGGCGATCAGAAATCGGCGTCGGTCCTGCTCCACGAGTCCTCCGGCGGCGTCGAGTGCTTGAATGGTTCCCGCCGGAGTCCAGGGCGATTCCCAGATAGTGGTGTCGTCTTTCAGGGCAAGCAGCAGCCAGTACGGCCAGGGCCTGGCGTAGACCTCGCGGCTGTCTATTCCGAGGACGTCGGCCATCGCCAGCTGGGTCGGAATGTTCGGGGTCTGAGGGCTTTCCGGCCGGGTCCAGCGGCTGATCTTCTCCTTGCGGACCGCCATGGCCCCGTACCCAAGATCCTTGTGCCTGGCGGCGACGCGGCGAAGGCAGTATTCGTTCGTCCATCCGCGCACGGTCAGCACCTGGTTGAGCGGGTGCCGGTCTTCCAAGATCGCGCTCACGCTCAACCTCCCGGGATGGGATACGGAAAGCCCAGTCTGCGCGATGGAAGGGCGGCGGGGAACGCGTTTCGGGAGTAAGGCAACCGGAGCAACTGGCGGCAACCCAGAGCAACTTCAAGCACCTTCCCGGCGGCGGCGATACGCGCTGTGATGTGTCTCAGCCCGGCAGCACAGCGCCGGGTGCGAAACGGAGGGGCGAAGTTCGACCTCCATGCGAGGCCGGTGGTCAGTGCGTCACACCGGCCTTGGAAGACCTGATCCGACAGCCCTACTTGAAGGAGATCGTCATGGAGAACACCAGCGTCCAGACCGCCCAGACCGCCCCGGCCCCGGCCGTTTCCACGGGCTTCACCACCCCCGAGGTCGCCGACCTCGGCGCGGTCGTCGACGTCACCCTCGGCAGCGGCGGCTTCAACAACCCCGACCACACCATGTACTACCAGGGCTGACCGCTCTCCGGCGCCTTCGGCGCCGCCTTGGGTGAACGCGCGCCCGGGACGGCCGACCCCCCACGGGTCGGCCCGTTCCGGGCGCGCGTCGCCTTTTCCGGAACGTCGCGCAGACAGGGAGCCCCCAATATGAGGCACGTCGCAGGCACGGTCACCCACACGCCCCCGCGCACCGCCGGCCCGCGCCCGCGCGGCGGACACGAGTTCCACGACGACGGCACCCTGCGCGCCTGGACCGTCGACCACGCACCCCACGAAATGCAGCGCGCGGTATCCCGGGACGGCACAGCGGAGGTGATCCTCGTCGGCGCCTGCCTGGCCACCGCCGAGGAGGCCCGCGGCGCCGCCGACGCGGCCGCGCGGGGCCAGTGGCACAGCACCGGCCGACTGCCCGGCTCCTACCTGGGGATCGTCAAGGTCGGCCGCATACTCCGGATCATGGGGGACCGGGCTGCCACCGTCCCGGTGCACTGGACCTCTACCGGATCGACGGTGACCTGGTCGACGTCCGCGCTCGCGCTCGCCGCCCTCACCGGCGCTGCCCCGGACCCCGTCAGGCTGCTGGCCGAGGTCACCACCTGGGGCGTGGAGCCCGGCGTCGACGGCTGGTTCGAGGGCATCCACCGCGTTCCACCGGGAAGCGCGTTGACCCTCGCCCCCGACATCCCGCCCACGATCCAGCGGCCGCCCACCCCGTCGGTCCGCTCGTTCGCCGACGCCGCCGAAGCCCTGCGCCACGAACTTCCTCTCGCAGTCGGCCGCCGAGCCCTGACCGGCCGGTCGCTGTCGAGCGACCTGTCCGGCGGCGTCGACTCCAGCTCGATCACCTGCCTGGCCGCCGCCCATACCAACCTCACCGCCGTCACCTACGTCGACGCGGCGATGGCCGACCAGGACGATGCCCGCTACGCGGCGGAGATCGCCGTCGCCTACCCGGCCATCACCCAGCACGTGGTCGACGGCCGCCGTGCTGGTAGTCGGCACTTCGACCGGCTCGCCGACCCAACCAGTGTTCCCGTCACCGACGCTCCGGCCCTCAGCGTCGGCATGCTCGGCATCTTGGGGGCCCAGCTCGCTCCCGCTGTCGTCGCCGGCAGCACCGGGCACCTCACCGGTGGGGGCGGCGACAACGTCCTCGACGCGCTCGTCTCCCCTGCCGACCGCTACCGCTCCGGCGCCCGCGTCGCGGCCCTGCGTGACGCCCTCGGGCTCGCTCGGGACCGCCGCAGTGCCGCCCATCCCGTCCTGCGCGCCGTCGCGGCCGCCGGACGCGGCACCTACCCGAAGGCGCTGGCCCGCCTCGTCGGCGCCGTCCTCGACGGGCCCGCCCCGCGGGTGTTTCCCGACGCCGCCGATGTGGCCCGCTGGTGCGGACGGCTGTCCGCCGCCCGCTGGCTCACCCCGACCGGCCGCACCGCGCTGGCCGACCTCATCGGCGCCCGCGCACAGAGTGCCGACCCCACTGTCGGCCCCGGTACTCTCCGCGAACGGCTCGCCCTGGAGGCCACGGGCATCGAGCACGCCAACCTCGACGCCCTCGCCCGCGCCTTGTGGGGCCTGCCGGTGCATGCCCCGTTCCTCGACACCCGGGTCGTCGACATCGGCCAGGCCGTCCCCGCCTGGGAACGCCGCCGCCCGGGCGACTTCAAGCCCTTGGCTCGCGCGGCCCTCACCGGCCTCGTCCACGCCCCGGTCCTGGCCCGCCGCACCAAGACCCCGTTCACCGGCGTGTACGACGGCCTCCACACCAACGCCCCTGCCCTGCGCGCTCTCCTCACCGCATCAGCCCTCGCCGAGACGGGCCTCATCGACAGCACCGCCGTCCTGTCCTCCCTGGACCGGACGATCCACGGCTCCCCGGCCGACCTCGGGAGCCTGCACACCCTGATCGCCATCGAAGTGTGGCTGAGCCTCCCCACGTCCTTCGACGCCTGGTGGGAGCCGACACCAGCACGGGAGACGAGCCGATGACCGAGCCCCGCATCTACGCCTCCCGCAGTCCCGCCGGAGCGGCCGTTCTCGACCTCGCGACCGGCCGATGGACGCTCCTCGACCCCATCGCCGCCGACCTCCTCGATCTGCCGGCGGACGTCTCCGAACGGGCCGCCGCCATCGAGGAGTTCACCGCCCGCTGGGCCGCGACGGGTGCCGACCCGGACCGGGTCCGGGCCGACCTCACCCGCGTGGCCGCCGACCTCGACCGCCTGCGCGCCGGACGCCCCGTCCACCACAGCCTGTCCGGCCCGCCCCCGACGGTCCGCTTCGCCCCCACCGTCCGCCCCTCGGTCCGGGACCGGGCCTCCGCCTTCATCGGCCTGGCCGCGGCCCTGCTGCTCCTGCGGCTCCTGCCGATCCGGCACGTCACCGCCGTCGCCCTCGCCGCCACCCGTCTGCCCGGCCGCCCCGCCCGCGTCCACGACGCCGAAAGCCTCCTCGCCGCCGTCCGCTCCGCCGGGCGCTGGTGGCCCGGCCGCGTCGCCTGCCTGGAGGAGTCCCTCGCCGTCCACCTGGCCGCCGCCCTCACCGGCCGGCGCACCCGCTGGGTCCTCGGGGCCCGATTCGCCCCGCGTGGCGCCCACGCCTGGATCGAGAGCGACGGGCACGTGATCGGGCAGGACGAGACCGACCGCATCTGGCCTTACCTGCCCGTCCTGGCGAGTGACCGCTACACCGCAGTCGACTGTGCCGTCAACGAATTCGGCTCAGCCGGAGAAGGGCGTACGCCTCAACCCCGCACGCCCATAGGCTGAACGCCATGGATGACCGTGCTATCTGCCCCGACGTCTCCGACGACGTCGACTTCCTCGGGGGCCCCTACGGGGGGATGACCCAGACGCTCGCTGCGCGCCCCGGGGCGCCGGACGAACTGCCCACGTTCCTGTTCTGGTGGGGCCCGATCGAGAACCGTGAGGAGGAGGTCGCCGGACGTACGGCGGAACAGGTCGCGGAGACCCGCCCGCACTACCAGCTCTCCGGTACCAGCAGTGAGACGGGGCGCCCTCGGTACCAGTGGTGCGCGCCGCGCACCCCCGCCTTCCGCGACTGACCACGAACGCCCAGCGCCCCTCGCCCCGACAGCACGCCGACGTGATTCGAACGCGCGATGGAGTAGGGGTAGTTGCGTATCCACCCGTATGGGTGAAGCGTTGCGGAAGGTGTGACAGACACACAGCCCCCCACCCCGACCACCCCGCACCCCCGCATCCCCTTCGGGGAGCGGCTCGGGAACCGCCTGCGCCGCCGACAACGGCCAGGGCCCGAACCGCTCCCCGCCTGGGCGCTCGGCAGCGAACGCCACGAGGACCACACCGACGGCCTGGTCACGATGGCCCGTACGCTGCCCCGCCTGGCCCGCATCGCCCTGACCCTGGCCTGGCAGGCGGACCGCACCGCACTGCTGCGCCTGCTCGGCCTGCAACTCGCCGTCGGCGCGCTGACTGCCGCAGCCCTCCACCTCACCCGGACCGCGCTCGCGGCCCTGTTCGCGGCCGGCGCCCCGCTTCAGCGGCTCGACCACGCCGAACTCGCCCTGCTGGCCCTGGCCGCCGTTGCCGCCGCCCGCTCCCTGGCCTCAGCCGGGACCGTCGCCACGACCGCCCGCCTCGGGCCGGCGGTCAACGGCCGCGCCGAGCTCGCCTACCTGGAAGCGGCCACCCGCGTCCCCCTCGCCGCCTACGACAACCCCTCCTGGTGCGACCACGGCGAAGCCGCCAACAGGGCCGCCAAGGACGCCCACACCATCGTCGAATCCCTCGTCGCCGTCACCGGCGCCGCCCTCGGCATCACCGCCGCCGCCGGAATCCTGACCACCCTCGACCCGCTGCTGCTGCCCCTGCTCCTCCTCGCGGTCCTGCCCCGCGCCTGGGCCGCCGCCCGCGCCGCCCAGGCCACCCACCGCGCCGACCGGCACGCCGTCGGCGACCGCCGGACCCGCCACATCCTCATGTACCTCGCCGCCGGCCGCTCGACCGCCCTCGACGTCCGCGCTGGCACCATGCGGCCCTGGCTCCTCGACCAGTACCGGACCGTCAGCCGCCGCCTGGAGGACCACACCGCCCGCATCGGCGCCGACAACGCCCGCCGCCAGCTCACCGGGGACGCCCTCGCTGGCGCCGCCGCCCTCACCGTGTACGGCGCTCTGCTGTGGCTCACCGTCCACGGCCGGATCCCCACCGCCGACGCCGCGACCGCCCTCATCGCCGTTCAGACGAGCCGCGCGCTCCTGACCGGCCTGGCCACCGGGCTAACCACCACCTACCGCATGGGCCTCTACCTCACCGACTGGGCCACCTTCCTCACGGACGCCAAGGCCCGCACGACCCTCCCAGCCGCTCCCGCGCCGGTGCCCGCGAACCCCGCCGTCATCCGCGCCGACCGCGTCACCTTCGCGTACGAGGGTGCAGCCGCCCCCGTCCTCACCGACATCTCCCTCACCGTCCGCCGCGGGGAAATCCTCGCCATCGTCGGCCACAACGGCGCCGGCAAGAGCACTCTGGCCAAGCTCCTCGCCGGCCTCTACGCCCCCACCAGCGGCACCGTCACCTGGGACACCACCGACCTCACCACCGTCGACCCCGACGAGCTGTTCTCCCGCCTCGCGATGCTGCCTCAGGACATCGCCCGCTGGCAGGCCACGGTCCGCGAGAACATCACCCTGGGCCAAGGCGACCAGAGCGACGACGCCGTTCTCGCCGCCGCCCACGCCGGAGGCGCCATCGACGTCATCAACTCACTCCCCGACGGCCTCGACACCGAGATCCGCCCCGCCCAGTCCGGCGGCCGGGACTTCTCCGGCGGCGAATGGCAGCGGATCGCAGCCGCCCGCGCCTACGCCCGTAAGACCGCCCCCCTGTTCATCTGCGACGAACCCACCAGCGCGCTGGACCCCCGAGCTGAGCAGGCCGCCTACGACCGGATCCGCGAACTCGCCGTCGGCCGGACCGTCATCCTCATCACCCACCGCCTCGGCTCCACCCAGCACGCCGACCGCATCGTCGTCCTCGACCACGGCCGCATTTTCGAAGAAGGCACGCACAGCAGCCTCCTGGCCGCGGACGGCGAATACGCCGCGATGTGGACCACCCAGGCCCGCGCCTACACCCCCACCCCCGTCCTGTAGCCGACCGGAACAACTGCAGCGCCCTCTCTGCCCCCCTGGAACCGGGGTGGGGAGGGCGCCGAGCCGGCGCGTAGTGGACGGGCGCCTTCACGAGTGCAGGAACCGGGGGCTCAAGCGAGTAGTGACTGCTCGCCCTCGGGTTCCTTGGTCACCACCAGTTGATGGCTGCCGGGGACGTCTGCCCGGGGCCGGGTGACGAAGCCGCCCTGCTGCAGGATCTGAGCGAGTGCGGCACCCATCGCGGCTTCGGTCTTGCCCTGCAGCTGGACGGCCCGGTGGTCTTCGTCGTCCTGGTCGAGTGCTGCAGCGGCCTGTTTGATCAGGTCCTCGCTGCACGCCCAACCGACGATGACCGCGCCCAGTTCGGGAGCTTCGACTACGTCGACGCCCCCAGCCTCACCCCCGCGTGGCCCGGGAGGTGCCGGGAGGTCGCTCAGGGGGAGCCCGGCCAGCTGCAGCGCGCGGTAGACCGCGATCCGCAGGTCCTCGACGTCGTCCACCTTGCCCCGTTCCTATCGTCCGCTGCGTACGTCACCACGGCCTCGGGAAGACGCTACTGGCCGCAGGGACCATTACGGCAGCGGGCGCACGGCCGGACAACCGCGGGAACCGGCCACGGAACACGAAGCACTTCCACCGATTTGTTACTCCTGGCCGACCGGCCGACGCGCCGCAATGCCTGGTCGGTCCCGGTAGGGGTACAGGGGAAGGACATCGGCTACGTGGGGGAACTCATCAAGAGCACTGATCGCTACCCGCTCGCCGTGCCTCTCCGTCTCTGCCCAGTGGATCGCTGCTCGGCGACTCCACTCCCGACGCAGAACGGTGTCCGTTTCCGGGATCCAGACGATCCAGTCACCGCGCCCGTGCCGGCGGCGACGCCACAGCGCAAACAGAACAGCGGCGACAGCGGTCTCGACGGCGGCCAGCGGCAGCAGTACCAGCCGTTCTGCCTCCCCGCCAGGCCAGGCCAGGAGGAGGGCACCGGCCGCACCGACCAGCCACGCCGGCCACGTCCAGTACGGGCGTGGGTCGATGGTCCGGCGGTAGGTCATCATCGAGCTGAGGAGCATCCCGCCAGCCATCACCGCGGGCAGCATGCTGTTCGTTGCGAGCGTGAGCCCGGCGCATACGACAGCACCACCGAGG
The DNA here is from genome assembly GCF_001746425.1 of Streptomyces subrutilus. Classification (GTDB taxonomy): domain Bacteria; phylum Actinomycetota; class Actinomycetes; order Streptomycetales; family Streptomycetaceae; genus Streptomyces; species Streptomyces subrutilus_A. The sequence continues at coordinate 74,834 of NZ_CM007204.1, forward strand.
AGCCCTCCCGCGACCCTGCGGTCATGCTCGGTCCGGGATCGGCTGTCTGTCATCGTCCGCGCTCCTTCGACACCTCGTTCGGACGAGCTTCCCATGAACCGCGTACAAGTCCGGTCCCGGACTGCGATCTGTCCACGATCCGGCCGGGGCAAACGGGCCGGCTGCACTACGTACCACGGGCACGTGGCGGCGGGCTCGCCCGGCTAGGCGTCCAGGTTCCAGCCTCCTGCCTCAAGTCCGGGCCGGTGAGGGGGATAGCCAGGCGGTGGCCACAGGGACCCCATGGGGCCGATCAGCCCCGGGGGGTACACGTACATGACGTCATCGAGCTGGCGCTGGGCCTCCAGGGACCGGCGCATCCGCTTGACGTGTGCCTGGTCGGGCTCCGCCATGTCGATCTCGGCTTCCTGGACCCATGGCGGGCTATGAGGGTGGGCACGGTCGATCGTCGACTGGAGTTCCGCCTGGCGCCGACGTGTGCGTTCCAGCTCGGCCCATGGGTGGTCGGACAGCAGCCACTCCGCCACCAGCGGGTCGGTGCCGTCCAGCTCGGACAGATCGGGTGCTGGGCCCGGGTCGTGCAGGGGCACCCAGCCGGACAGGACGTCGTCAGGATCGCGCAAGGACATGGTGACCAGTGTGCCCGGCTCTTGTCCGGTGCCGACACCGGTCGGCACCTTCGCGAGTACCGGGCCGAGTTCGCCGGCTCGGGTGATCCCGGTCTATGGTGAGGTATCTGACCTTCCCTGCCCTTGCGGGAGTCCGCGGCGATCCGCCGTCGATATAGAGCTCCACCCGCCCACACGGGTAGGCGTCCGCGCCGCGAGCTCACCCCAGGTCCGGGTGGCCCCGCGCCGCCCCTGGCAGAAGGCATACAGCATGCGCACCATCACCTCCGTCGATCGCGCCTCGGACGTCGACCCCGACTACGCCGACGCCGTCCGCGAACTGCTGGAAGAGCAGAGGCTGGTATCCGTGCTCTACGAGCACCACGGCCAGGGTTTCGACGGAAAGCCGGTCAACACGATGCGGCTGGTCCGCTACCTGGCGCCGGGTACCGGCGACGAGAAGTGGGCCGTGACGTACGACGACAACAGAGCACGGGAGATCGACGAGGCCGACACCTTCGAGGAAGCCGACGCCCTGTACGACGAGTACGTCGACAACCTGGGACAGGATGATTCGGACCTGTCCCCCGAAGCTGGCTAGGCCGCCAGTCTCAGATCCATGGTCGCGTTTTGCGTCCAGTCCGGAACGCTGTCGACGTACTCCCAGAAGGCTCTGCTCTTGGGCGCGTGGCGGGAGTGCGCGGCAACTTGGTGGGGTGGTTTCCGGTTGCGCAGGGCGGCCTGGATGAAGCCTCGGCGCATGGAGTGGCCAGTGATGCGGCGGCCCTTCTGCAGGGCCCTGCGCAGTGCCTGGCGCCAGGTGGCGAGGATGCTGCTCGCCCCGGTTTCGGTCTCGGCGGCCCGCGCTGCGGCGACCGCATCCGCCCGGCTGGCCCAGACCTCGGCGACGGCGGCCTCGTGCTCGGGCTTGATGAGCTTGGCCGCGCGGGCCGCAGCCTTGACGATGTTCCGTACGGTCCTGGCGGTGATGCCGCCCTGCCGGTCCTCGCTGTCGTTGCGGCGGCCGGCTGCGGCGGAACCGATGTTGCCGTGCCGGTCGATCCGTCGCAGCAGCGGCCCATCGGTGAGCTGGTCGGCGTCGGCAAGGACGTCGAGCCACTGCTGCAGAGCGGTGATGGGGCACAGCTCGGGAGCGTCCAGGGGGGCCAGAATGCGGACGGTCTCACCCACGGCGTCCTGGTCTGCTTTGGACTCGCGGATCTCGACCTCCAGCGCGGGCACCTCCTGGATCTCTCCGGTGACCTCGTCGACCAGCTGCACCGCGAGGATCTGCTGGTCGTGGAGACTGAGGGCAGCGGGTTCGCTGCACCGTCCGGCCATCCACCAGTCCAGCAGCAGGGTGACGGCGTCGCGGGCTCCGCGCGGGGTGCTGCGGTCCAGGGTGCGGACCATCCGCAGCAGGTCCTCGGGGGTGACGCCGTCGGCCTTCAGCGGGCCCGGCTTGACGCCTCCGACTCCCTTCGCCTCGTACTTGGCGCGGCCTCGGATCACGCCTTCGATCGCCTTGAGCTCCTCCGCGTCCAGCGGGGAGCCGTCCAGCGCGCGCAGTCCGCGCAGGGTGCCGGACAGAGCCTGAAGCGTCTTGACCGGGTGCCCGCGGTCCGCGAGAGCGCCGAGGAAGCTGGCGACGGCGCCGCGCTCGGCGGTGTGGAAGTCGGCCCCGGTGCACCACTCCGCGTACTCCCGCCAGCGCCAGGCACGGGCATCCCGGCTGGACTTCGGAACGGACTCCTTGAACCACTTGGCGGCCGACGTCGAAAGACGCATCCCGGTCCTGGTCGTCACCGTCTCCGGGCGACGGAAAACGGCCTGGGGCCGGGCGGGGGTGGCCAGTTCAGTGCTCGTCAGGCTCATTTGGCCGTGCCTTCCATGCCGGGAGCATCGTTGTTCAGCACGCGCAGCTTGTCCTGGAGCTGCTCGCGGGTCAGCCGGATGACGTGATCTCCGCGGAAGGGCTCGGTCTGGCCGGCGGAAGGGGGCTCGACGGTGGGCAGGACGACCGTGGCCGCCTCCTCATACACGGCCTTGCCGTACACCGTCCTCACCGCGCTGGTCAGGACGTCGTGCCGCTCGGCGCCCCGGACCACGCCCTGGATCCGGTCAGCCAGTTTCCCCGCCTGCGCACCCAGCCGGGCCCCGGCTGCGGCCAGCCGCCGGAGCTCGGCGGCATCGGTGACGAGCTCCTCCACCAGCCACTGCACATTCGCGGCCGCGGCAGTGATCTGCTCATCGAGCCGGTCCCGGGCGCCTTCCGCCCGGGCGTACGGGGCGGTCACTCCGAGCTCTGCAGGTCGACCCGGTCGGTCACGAGCTGCTCTCCGGCCGCTTGACGGCGAACTCGATGTACTCGACGCCGAGTTCGTCGGTCTTGGTCGTCTCCACGTACGGGATGCCCTCGGCGTCCAGCTGGGCACGGGTCAGGTCGGCGCCGCTGGTCTTCCCGCTGCTCATCGGGCCCAGAAGGACGTCGCTGTCGGCTCCGTCGAAGATGCTCGCGGGCAGGGGCAGGGGTTCGACCGCGACGGTCGCCTGCCGACCATCGCGGTCGACCACGGCCGCGGTCCACTGGGTCAGGTCGCCTTGCCGGTCGCCATCGGCCAGAGCCGGACGGCGGCCCTCGCGGGCGAGCTGGTCGACGAGCTCCCCGACGCCGAGCCCGCGCCGCTCGGCCTCGGCCTCCAGCAGGTGGCGCGCTTCGTCGAACGTTCCCTCGGTACCCTGCGGCATCCCGGTCCCCTCTCCCATCACAGTCAGTTCCCGAGTGACTTGCAGGTCTCGACGTGGGTCTCGGTGACCCACCTCGTGCCGCACCCACCCGGGCACGTCTCGTGCAGCTGCACCCGGATGATCCCGGACAGCGGGTTGTCGGCCGGGTCGTTGGCACGGTCGGGCCGGACGGCCACGCCGCCGCCCTCGGTGTACCAGCGCGGGAACTCCATCGTTGCCCCATCCCCTGAGTCGTTGTCGGCACGGGCATCCGGCGGCCACAACCAACGTTCGTGGGCGCGCATTCCTGATTTCCGCTAAGGAGACGGTACCGGAAATCAGGCCGCCGACGGGGGGCAATGGGGTCGCCCGGACGGGTACTTCGACTGTCTAACGGTTCTGTGAGAGCGATCCTAAGCTCCGGCGCCCTCGCGGCCGGTGGACCGGTGCCGCGCTCGATGGGGCGCGCGAGAAGAGCGCAGCGACGACGGCGCCCGGAGGGGCGGGCCGCTGTGTGCCGATCTGCGGCGTCTCTTGGCTGACCTAGTAGGTACCTGAACTGAAACGTAATCACACCCTCAGATCCGCACGTGTCGAATCATCCCTGTTCAAACCCTATGCCAATCTGATTTCATTGCGTTGCATTGCATTACGTTTCATTACATTGCATTGCGATCTTGAAGCGGGTTCGACTACACTTCGAAGTCAAGGCGATACTCCAGGAGTTCGTAGGACGACGGACGGGCCCGCCTTGTTGTCCGTGCGGCGTGAGACCGTGAGGCCCGCCGCGCTGAGCCGCACAGGTACAAGGGGAGGACCAGAAGGTGAAGAAGCCACCGTCCGCACCGCGCCCATCGGCCGTCGCGGTCGCGGATCCGGACCTACCGGAGAGGGCGCGCAAGCTGCTCCGGGCCGCCGAGTCGCGACCGGGCCAGTACCTGGGAGAACCTGTCAGACCGCTGTGGGCCGCCGCCCCGGTTCTGGTCCGCGGGGGCGCCGGGACCGCCGGGGCGGCGTTCCTCTCGTGGCTCTCCGGCAACTTCCGCGTGCCCGAGCCAGCCCACGGAAGCGGCGACCTGACCGCCCTGATCGACGTGAATCTGCGGAGCTTCGTCGACCTGCTTCATTCGGGCCTTTCCGTGGCCTGGCCTCTGGCTGCGGGCACGGTGGTGCTGCTGGCTAGCACCCGTGCGGCGGAGGCGGTCAGCTTCAACGGGAAGCTCGGCGAGCTGCGCGCGGCCAGGAAGCAGTATGTCCAGCCGGCGGAACTCGTGGACGACGCACGGACGTTGCTTGCCCGCACCCAGCAGGCGAAGAAGACGGTGCTCACCTCCACCGTGCACCGCAAGGGGATGATCGACCGGCAGCGCAACGAGCTCTCCCTTCCTATTCAGGAGTGGGAGGTCGCGGAGGCCCTGCGCGAGTACAGCCGCCTGGTGAAGCGCGAGCCGACCGCCCCGAAGAGCACGAAGGTCACGGAGCTGCTCGACACCCGGCGCCGGGCCCTGCAGCTCAGCCTCGCTGGCATCGAACGCCGCGTCAGCGCCCTGGAGGCGTACGCCGAGCAGGTCACGGAAGCAGACGAGCGGTACGCCGAGTTGCGGCAGATTCAGCAGCTGGCCGACGGCAGCAACGACGTCCTCGAACTCCTCGCCCGCACCGCCCGCGACGACCTCGCCGTCGCCGAGATCGAAGGGATGACCGGAGAGGCCGCCGCCGTCAGCGCCAGCTTCACCGCCGCCCTCGAATCCGCGAAGGAAGCCGCCGTCATCGCCCTGCCCGCACGCAAGACCGCCTGAAGGAGAAACTGGTCGTGAAGGACAAGAAGCAGGTCGACGGCCCGGCGAAGCTCATCGTGCCCCGGCTCACCCTCGACCCTGACCTCTCGGAAGACCTCCGGAATCTGCTCCGCGATGCGAGGCCATACGACCTGGGGCGACCCCCCGAGTACGATCCGCGGCCGTGGACGGGCGTCTTCGCCCCGCTGCGGAGAGAGACCGCTGCGGCGGCGTTCGGGTGGCTCGTGATCTGGTCATCCCCTGTCGACTCGCACTCCCCCCTCAGCGCTGGAACGCTCGCGTCACTCCAGTGGGGGTCTCTGGCAGTTGGCGGCGGAGCCGTAGTGCTGTGGGCTGCGGGCGCCGTGGTCGCCCGGAAGAACGACCGCACGCGCCTGCGCCGGCTGCGCGACGCCCGGCCGCATTACGTGCTGGCCGCAGACCTGGCCGAGGACGCCGGGCAGCTCCTGGCCCGCGCGAGCACCGCTGCTTCGGCGGTGCTCAGGTCCGCCGTCCACAAGGAAGACCTGGTCGACCGGCAGCGCAACGAAGCCTCGCTGCCTGTCCAGGAGTGGGAGATCGCCGCAGGCCTGCGCGAGTACAGCCGTCTGGTCCAGGCTGAGCCGAAGGAGGCCGAGGGCGAGAAGGTGGTGGCCCTGCTCGACTCCCGCCGCCGGGCCTTGGCCCTGAGCCTCGCCGGGATCGAGCGGCGCGTCATCGCCCTGGAGACGTACGCCGCCCAGATCAAGGAAGCAGACCGCCAGTACGCGGAGCTGCGGCAGATTCAGCAGCTGGCCGACGGCAGCAACGACGTCCTCGAACTCCTCGCCCGCACCGCCCGCGACGACCTCGCCGTCGCCGAGATCGAAGGGATGACCGGAGAGGCCGCCGCCGTCAGCGCCAGCTTCACCGCCGCCCTCGAATCCGCGAAGGAAGCCGCCGTCATCGCCCTGCCCGCACGCAAGACCGCCTGAGCCGGAAGAGACCGAGTTCGATGACTGACCAGACCGCCGGCTCCGCCGACACGTCGACTACCTGCGACTTCCCCGAGTGCTTCCGAGTCAGGAAGCAGAAGGCCCCGGGCACCCCGGGGCCGACGCCCAAGTACTGCGACGATCCCGACCACACGCCGCTCAAGGCCCTCCGGTGGCGCAACAGGCACAAGAGCGAGACCGCGTCCGATACCGCGGCGGTCCCGGACGACCTGTCCGCGATGCCGCACAGCTCGGCGGTCGCCGAGGCCCAGACCGTCGAAGGCGAGCTGCGGGCGCTGATGGGTCAGCTGCTCCAGCGGCTACCTGCCCATCTGCAGGCGATCGAGGCAGCAGGCGACCCGGAGCTGGCGAACCAGCAGGTGGCCAACGCCCAGAACAAAGCGCGGCTCGCCATCAACAAGGCGGAGGCGGACCTCGGGACCGAGCGTGAGAAGCGCATCGCCGCCGAGACCGAGCAGCGGCGCCTGACCAGCCTGTACGAAGAAGCGAGGGGCGCCGCCATCGAGGCTGACGGACTCCGGGGTCGGGCGGAAAAGGCGAAGGAAGAGGCGCAGGAGGTCGCGGCCGGCGCCGTGCGGGATCAGGAAGCCGCCACCGAGCGTGCTGGCAAGGAGATCGCGGCCGTCCGTCGGGAGACGGAGGAGGCGATCAATCAGGCGAAGACGGAAGCGGACACCCGGATCGAGGAGAACCGGGTCCAGTTGCAAGCCGTCGTCGACGAGACGGTCCGCACCACCGACGAACTGGTCAAGAAGGCACGCGCGGACGCGGAGCGGGAGATCGCGGATATCACCAAGAAGCTGGAAGACCTCCGGGAGGAAACAGCCTCGAAGATCGCCTCTGCCCGGGAGGAGACGGCGACCCTCAAGGCCCAGGTCGTCACGGCCCTGGGGGCCGCCAAGGAGGCCAAGGAGGCCCGCAGGGAGGCGATCGAAGAGCACCTGCGGCAGACCGCCCAGCTGCACGAGCAGCTCAACAGCGACCGCGATCGGCTCCTCGGAGAACTCGAAACGACCCGGAAGCTCAGCCAGCAGCACGTGGAGGCGGCCAAGACCGCCGAACGGGCCCGCGCGGCGGCTCAACGGCGGATCACCAGCCTGGAGAAGGAGCTGCGTGCGGCGGCCGCCAAGCTCCAGAAGGCGCGCGCGTCCACACCTGCCGGGGACAACGCCGACGCCCCGGCACCGAACGATGAACAGGATCCTGGCTTCATCCATCCTGATCAGTCGAGCATCGTGGATGGTGAAGGACGGCCGGTCGCAGAGGGGGACGGCCAGTGACGGTCATCGACCCCACCAAGCTGGATGATCTGTTCACCCGCGAGATCGACGAACAGGAGGTCCGGTTCGTGCGGCCCGGGGACACCGACCGCCCCGACTGGTGCGCGTACGAGGGGGACCGGTTCCTCGGGATGCTCTACGCCGAGTCGGCCACGGGGGAAACGCTGTGGCGTCTCGGCTCGACCACGGAGAAGCACCAGCACCTGGATGACGCCGTGCGGGCTCTGCGCAGGCCATCCTCGTGGCCGTCGGAGCGCGCGCAGGTGAGTAACTGGGCGCGGCGGCTCCTCGGTGACCCCTCGCTGGTCGCCGTCGATATCGAGACCACCGGACTCGGTGAGGCATGGGCGGTGCAGATCGCGGCCACGGACAGGAGCGGCAGGGTGATCTTCAACGAGCTCGTCAACCCGCTCGCGGAGATCGACCCGGAAGCGGTAGCGATCCACAAGATCACGCCCGATCGGGCAGCGACCGCGGCCACCTTCGGGACGCTTCTGCCGGCCCTGACCGAAGCCCTTCAGGGCCGGACCTGTGTCGCCTACAAAGTCGACTTCGACCGGGGATGCCTGGAGCGGGAGCTCAGGCGGCACTACGGCTCCCAGGCCCCTGCCGAGCAGTG
>NZ_MEHK01000003.1 GCF_001746425.1 Streptomyces subrutilus
CTGTTTCGCATGACGGAGGACACGATGTACCCCACGCGCACCACCTCGGCCACGGGCACCTTCCGGGTGCCGGCGGTGGCCGCCCCTGCCCTGGCCGCGGCGGCCGCTCCGGCCCCGGAGCCGGTGCGGGGTGCGGCCCCGCGCCCCGCTCCGCAGCCGGCTCCGCAGCCGGGCCCGCCCTCGCTTTCGGGCGAGACCTCGACGGGCTGGGCCACCGTCCCGGCGGTCCTCGTGGCGGCCGGGCCCGAGGTGCCGGCCGCCCGGGCCCAGGCCGACGAACCCGAACCGGTGCACACGGGCCTGGACATCCCCCACCCCAGGCCGAAGCGACCCAGGCCGGCACGGCCACGCTGCGCCTGCGCGTCCCCGACACCGCGACCGGGGCCGCTGCCCCGCCGCCCCGGCCGGAACTCCCGCCGGGGGCGGGCCTCCGGCCGAACCCGGAACCGAACCCGGAACCGAACCCGGAACTCCGGCCGCACCCGGAGCCCGCCGCCCAGAGGCCAGCCCCCGCCCCCGGGTCGATGCCCAGGCCGGCGGCCGTTCCGGCGCCAACGCCCCCGCAGCCGGAGCCCGTGGCAGGACACGGTCCGGACCCGCGCGCCGCCCAGGCGACCGCGCCCCGACCGGCGTTCGCGCCTGCGCCCGTACCCGCGCCTGCCGAGCCGAGGGCCGGGTTCGAGCCCGAGCCGAACCCCCGTCCCGCGCCGGTTGCCGGGCCCGGACCGGACCCCCGGCCCGCGCCCGCGAGCGTTCCGGCCCCCGCGCAGCACCAGGTCGCGGCCCGGCCTGAGTCGAACCCCCGGCCCGTTCCGGCCCCCGCCCCTGCCCCCGCGGAGCCGGAGGTCGCAGCAGACGGGCCCGCGCCCGCGCCCGAGGTGGAGCCGGAGGCCGAGGCCCAGCCCGCCCCCGCGCGGTCCGGGGTGCCCGGGCCCGGGGTGGCCGAGATCGTCGCGCAGGCCGTGGCGCGCGGGCTGGAAGAGGAGGACGCGGCCCAGGAAGGCCCCGTCCCGCACGGCGCCCCGCTCCGCGGCGCGGCCGTCACCGAGGTGCCCGTTCACCTGCCGTTCCTCGGTGCGCAGAAGAAGAGCCCGCCCGCCCCGACCCAGGCTCCGGCCCCGGCCCGCGCCCCCCGGCCGGCTCCCGCCCCCCGCCCCGCCCCCGGCCGGCGGGCTCCGCGGGTGGACGAACGGCTCCGGGAGCACCGCGGCCCGGTGCTGCCCGGGTGGATCGGCGTCGGCATCGGCGGGCTCGCCCTGGCCGGCTGCGCGGCCGTGCTCTGGCGGGCCGGGGCCGTCCCGGACACGGTGGTGGCTGCCTTCGGCGGCGCCCCGCGCGCCTACCGGGGCCTGTCCGCCACCCACTGGCCCCCGCTCGCCTTCCTCGGCATCGTCGCCCTCCTCGCACTCGGCGGCCTCGGCCGCTCCCGCGCCGGCCACGCCTGGGTGCTCACCCTCTTCGGCCGCTACCGCGGCACGGTCCGCCGTACCGGGCTCACCTGGATCAGCCCCCTCCTCCTGCGCCGCCGGGTCGACGTGCGGCTGCGGCACTGGCGCAGCGACCCCATGCCCGCCGTGGACTCCGGCGGCCTCGCCCTCCAGGTCGTCGTCCAGGTGGTCTGGCAGGTCAGGGACACGGCCAGGGCCGCCCTGGCCGTCGAGGACCACGTGGAGTACCTGGCCGAGCAGGTCGAGTCCGCCATGGCCCGCGTGCTGTCCCGGCTCCCCGCCGACGCCTTCCACGAGGACGCGCCGACCCTGCGCGACACCGAGGCCGTCGGCGACGCGCTGACCCGGATGCTGGCGGCCGAGACCGAGGCCGTCGGGATCGAGGTCTTCTCGGCCCAGCCGACCCGGATCGAGTACGCGCCCGAGGTCGCAGAGGCGATGCGCCGCCGCCGGGTCGCGGCGATCGACGCGAAGCACCGGGACGCCGTGCTGTCCTCGGTCGTGGACGCCGTCGACGACACCGTCCACCGGCTGACCTCGCGCGGGCTCGTCGAGCTCGACGACTACGAGCGCAAGGCACTCGTGAAGGACCTCACGGTCGCCTTCTACACGGGGCGCGGCGAGTAGCGCCCTCGGCGGTGCGCGAACGGGTGGCCGGAATCGACCGGACCACCCGTTCTCCCTTTGGTATGGACATGGCCAACTCCCGTCAATAGTCTGGAACTTGGTCTAGACCTGAGATCACATCCCCACGCGTGCGCACGCTCTCGCCGAACCCCCCCATGTTCAAGGAGCATCATGCGTAACCTCCGCATGCCCGGACGGGCGGGCGCCGCCGCGCTCGGCCTCGGCCTCGTCGCCGGAATCACCCTCCTCGGCGCCCCCAGTGCCAGCAGCCACGGCTACACCGACACCCCCATCAGCCGCCAGAAGCTCTGCGCCAACAAGACCGTCACCAACTGCGGCGCCATCCAGTGGGAGCCGCAGAGCGTCGAGGGCTTCAAGGGCTTCCCGGCCGCCGGGCCCGCCGACGGCAAGATATGTTCCGCCGGCCTCCCGCAGTTCGCCGAGCTCGACAACCCGCGCGGCGGGGCCTGGCCCACCACCAAGGTGACCAGCGGGCAGAGCTACGGCTTCCGGTGGCAGTTCACCGCCAACCACTCCACCACCGACTTCAAGTACTACGTCACCAAGAACGGCTGGAACGGGACCAAGGCCCTCACCCGCGCCGACCTCGACCCCCAGCCCTTCCTCACCGTCGCCTACAACGGCGCACGGCCCGCCATGACCACCGTCCACCAGGGCGCCATGCCGAGCGGCAAGACGGGCCGGCACCTGATCCTGGCCGTCTGGACCGTCAACGACACCCCGATGGCCTTCTACGCCTGCTCCGACGTTCAATTCTGACGCAACGTCAGCTAATCTCCGGCGGCATGCGGACGACAACTGCACCCGAGACCGTCGCGGAACTCGTGGCACGCCGATGGGGCGACCACAGGCCGGGGCTGAAGTACGAGGACACCGGACACACCGTCCTCAGCCACCACCGGACCGCCCAGGAGGCCGCCGCGCGCGCCGCGCTCCTCGTCGACCTCATGCCCCCGGGGGCCGAGCCGCACCTCGGGGTGCTGCTGGACAACACCCCCGAGTTCCCGTTCTGGCTCGGCGCGGCGGCCCTCGCGGGGGCCGCCGTCGCCGGGATCAACCCCACCCGGCGCGGACCCGAGCTGGCCCGCGACATCCTGCACACCGACTGCCGGATCCTGGTGACCGAGCGGGCCCACCTGCCGCTGCTGCGCGGCCTCGACCTGCCCGGCGTACGCCTCCTGGTCACGGACACCGAGGAGTACGAGGCCCTGCTCGCCCCCTACGCCGGCGCCAAGCCCGGCGAGGCGACGCTGGGGACCCCCGGCCCGGACTCCCGGCTGCTCCTCTACTTCACCTCCGGTTCCACCGGCGCCCCCAAAGCCGCCATCTGCACCCAGGGCCGGCTCGCGGCGGCCGGGTCCGCGCTGGCCCGCCGGTTCTCGGTCACCCCGCAGGACGTCCACTACGTCTGCATGCCGCTCTTCCACGGCAACGCGGTCATCGCCGACTGGCTCCCGGCGCTCGCGGGCGGGGCGTCGGCGGCGCTGCGCCGGCGCTTCTCCGCCTCCGCGTTCCTGGACGACGTACGCGCGTACGGGGCGACGTACTTCACCTACGTCGGGCGGGCCGTCCAGTACCTGCTGGCCACCGAGCCGCGTCCCGACGACCGCGAGCACTCCCTGCGGCTCGGCTTCGGCACCGAGGCCGGGGCGGTGGACGCGGCGCGCTTCGCCGAACGGTTCGGCGTCCCGCTGGTGGAGGGCTACGGGGCCACCGAGGGCGGCGCCTCCGTCCAGCAGACGCCGGACACCCCGCCGGGTGCGCTGGGCCGGGCCGGGGAGGGGACGACCTCGCGGTGATCGACCCGGAGACGGGGGCCGAGTGCCCGGCCGCGGTGCTGGACGCGGACGGACGGCTGCTGAACGGCTCGGCGGCGATCGGGGAACTGGTCAACCGCGGCCGGAGCCTGTTCGAGGGGTACTGGCGCAACCCGGACGCGGAGGCCGCCCGCACCCGGGACGGCTGGTACTGGACCGGCGACCTCTTCTTCCGCGACGCCGCGGGCTTCCTGTACTTCGCGGGCCGTACGGACGACCGACTGCGGGTCGACAGCGAGAACCTGGCCGCGGCGGTGATCGAGAACATCCTGGCGCGGTGGTCCGACGCGGCGGCGGTGGCGGTGTACGCGGTGCCGGACGAGGTCGCGGGGGACCAGGTCATGGCGGCCGTGGCCCTGCGGGCGGGGGCGCGCTTCGACCCTGAGGCGTTCGCGGCGTTCCTGGCCGCGCAGCCGGACCTGGGGACGAAGATGGCGCCGCGGTACGTCAGGATCGTGCCGGGGATGCCGGTCACCGCGACGAACAAGGTCCACCGGGTGGCCCTGCGCCGGGCCGGCTTCAGGTGCCCCGACCCGGTCTGGCACCGTTCCCGTACGGGGTCCTACCGGCCGCTGACCGAGGCCGACCTCGCGGTGCTCCTGTCGCAGTACGAAGCCCAGGCCCGAGCGACCCTCCTGGACCGCTAGCCCTGCTGCGGCCGGGTCCCGGCGGTCCTCGGGCACCTCCGCCGGTAATGGTTTTGAGCACCCCTGGGGAGCAGGTAGTATTTTCTCTGTCAGCAGGCGCCGCTAGCTCAGTTGGTTAGAGCAGCTGACTCTTAATCAGCGGGTCCGGGGTTCGAGTCCCTGGCGGCGCACCTGTCCTTCGGGCGGTTTCCGGTTCACCGGGAACCGCCCGAAGTGTTTTCCGGCCCCGCTGGCGGGCGGGCCCGGTCGGGGCACCCCCGCTACAGGGTGAGCGACAGGAGCAGCGGCGCGGCCTTCCGGTTGAGGGTGTCCGCCGCGGCCCGCAGCCGGTGGGCGTGCTCGACCGGCATCGACAGGGCGAGGCAGCCCACCGAGGCCCCGGCCGTGATCGGGACGGCCGCGCAGACGGTGCCCACGGCGTATTCCTGGAGGTCCAGCACGGGCACGGTGGCCGGCTGGGCGTCCAGCTTGGAGAACAGGATCCGCTCGTTCACGATCGTCTTCGACGTGAGCCGCGCGATCTTGTGGCGGGACAGGTGGTCGCGCCGCCCGTTGAGGTCGAGCTGGGTCAGCAGGCACTTGCCGACCGCGCTGGCGTGCGCCGCCGAGCGGAAGTCGACCCACTCGTGGACCTTCGGCGTGCGCGGGCTGTCCGCGAACTGCGTGATCCTGACCTCACCGTCCACGTACCGGCTGATGTAGACCGCCGCCCCACGGAGTCGCGCAGCCGGTCCAGGGTCTCCTGGAGCTTGTCCGTCAGCGCTTGCTGGCGGTCGACGCCGGAGCCGAGCAGGACGAGGGAATCCCCTATGGCGTAGGCGCCGTCGGACACCTGCAGGACATATCCCTCCCGGCGCAGCATGAGCAGCATCGGGGCGAGATGGACTGCGGGCAGGCCGGTCTCACGCGCGATCTGCACATCGGTCACACCGCCGGTGTGCCGTGCGATCGTTTCGAGTACGCGCAGTGCGTACTGCACCGAGTGGAACGGCGCGGTCGGCTCGGGCTTCAGCGCCACGGTTTCCCCCTAGTGCTGTGACCGGGAAGGTTCGCCGGGTTGTTCCTGGTGCTGGTTGGAAATGAGTTCTCCAAGCAGCGTGGGGAGGCGGGATGGCGAAACCGGTCCGGGTTCGCGGGCTGACGGAGCAGGAGGGCCAGAAACTCCAGCACATCGTCCGGCGGGGCAGCACGAGTTCAGTGCGGTTTCGGCGGGCGATGATGCTGCTGGCTTCGGCCGGCGGCAGCACGGTCCCGGTCATAGGCCGCCTGGTCCAGGCGGACGAGGACACCGTCCGCGATGTGATCCACACGTTCAACGAGATCGGGCTCGCATGCCTGAACCCTCGGTGGGCGGGAGGCCGTCCCCGCCTTCTCGATCGTGACGACGAGGACTTCGTCGTCCAGACGGCCACTACTCGTCCGACCGTGCTGGGCAAGCCCTTCACCCGCTGGTCGATCCGAAAGCTCGCCGATCACCTGCGCAGGAACACTGCCCGGCCCGTCCGGATCGGCCGGGAGGCACTGCGGTGCTTACTGGCCCGCCGCGGGATCTCCTTCCAGCGCACGAAGACCTGGAAGGAGTCCCCGGATGAGGCCTTCGACGCGAAGCTCGCCCGGATCGAGTACGCGATCAACGAGCGGCCGGACCGCACGTTCGCGTTCGACGAGTTCGGGCCTTTGGGCATTCGCCCCACCGCTGGCTCCTGCTGGGCCGGGCAGACCCGGCCCGACCGCCTGCCGGCCACCTATCGGCGCACCCACGGAATCACCTACTTCCACGGCTGCTACTCGGTCGGCGACGACCAGATGTGGGGGATCAACCGGCGCCGCAAGGGCATCGACCACACCTGGACCGCGTTGAGAACGATCCGTGCCGCCCGCCCGGACGGCGCCCCGATCTACGTGATCCTCGACAACCTCTCCGCCCACCTCAACTGGAAAATCCGCAGGTGGGCGGCTCGCAACAAGGTCGAGCTGTGCTTCACCCCGACCTACGCTTCCTGGGCCAACCCGATCGAAGCCCACTTCGGACCGCTACGGCAGTTCACCCTGGCCAACTCGAACCACCCCAACCACACCGTCCAGACCCGGGCCCTGCACGCCTACCTGCGCTGGCGCAACAAGAACGCCCGCCATCCCGACGTCCTTGCCGCCCAACGACGCGAACGCGCCCGAATCCGCAGCGAAAGAGGTATCCGCTGGGGCGGCAGACCCCTACCCTCCGCGGCCTGACCGCTCAACCCGGCGAACCTTCCCGGTCACAGCACTAGCAGGTTGTTACCGCTTGCCCTACCACGATAGCCATCAAGAGGCCCATGTGGAGCGCCTGTTGAGGAGATTGATGGCTCGATCACGCCGCCCCGTCAGGATCTACTCCCTTGGCATATGCCATGGTCACGTTCACTGGCCCGGTTGTGCCGGGAATGCCCGGCCGCCGCCCACGGTTCGAATTCTTCGTACGGACGACGGATCGAGACGGGAGCGACGATGAGTGACACCGGGGACGCGTATCGCCAGGAGGGCCGGGGCGCCGTCCACGGCACGGCCCGGGGCAGTGCGCCCGTACCGCTCTCGGTCCTGGACCTCGTCACCGTGGGCGCCGGCAGTACCGCCCACGCCTCCCTGCGCACCAGCGTGGACATCGCCCGGCTCGCCGAGTCCCGCGGCTACCACCGCCACTGGGTCGCCGAGCACCACTCCATGCCCGGGGTCGCCAGCTCCTCCCCGGCCGTGATCCTGGCCCACCTGGCCGCGCACACCTCGCGCATCCGGCTCGGCTCGGGCGGGGTCATGCTGCCCAACCACGCCCCGCTCGCCGTCGCCGAGCAGTTCGGCACCCTGGAGGCCCTCGCCCCGGGCCGCATCGACCTCGGCCTCGGCCGGGCTCCCGGCACCGACGGGCGCACGGCCATGGCGCTGCGCGGGGCCGGCCGCCTCGACGAGGCCGCGGAGGAGTTCCCGCGGCAGCTCGCGGAGCTCACCCGGTTCCTCGACGACGACTTCCCGGACGGGCACCCGTACGCCCGCGTGCACGCCGTGCCGGGCCCGGTCCAGGGGCCCGCCGGGCGGCCGCCGCTGTGGCTGCTCGGCTCCTCCGGCTTCAGCGCCCGCCTGGCCGGCGAGCTCGGGCTGCCCTTCGCCTACGCCCACCACTTCTCGGCGGCCGGCACCCTGCCCGCGCTCGACCTCTACCGGCAGAGCTTCCGCCCCTCGGCCGTCCTGGACGCCCCGTACGCCCTCATCGGGGTCGCGGCGCTGGCCGCGGACACCGCCGGGGAGGCCCGGGCCCAAGTGCTCACGGGAGCGCTGTCGATGCTGCGGCTGCGCAGCGGGCGGCCCGGGCTGGTCCCGACGCCCGAGGAGGCCGCGGCGTACCCGTTCTCGCCGCTGGAGCGGGAGTTCGTGGACGGCTGGATCGCGAACATCGTGCACGGCACCCCGACGAGGTGCGCGCCGGACTCGACGGCCTGGCCGAGCGGACGGGCGCGGACGAGCTGATGCTGACCGCCAACGCGCACAGCGGCGAGGCCCGGCTGCGCTCCTACGGGCTCGTCGCAGATGCGTACGGGATGCCGGCGGAGGTCCCGGCCCAAGGGTGAGCGCAGGAAAACGGGGTTCGGCTGGTTTGTTGCCGAAACCTTGCCGGAAGGTGGCCTAAGACATCCTTAAACCGCTCGTCACCCGGGGTGGCGAGCGGTTTCTGATGTGCGTTCAGGTCTCTGACGAGCACATTTGGCCGCGCAGTGGTCTAGTCCTTCTTTGGTCCAAACCATTGACTGGGGCGTGGCGTGATCGCTATCACTTCTCTCACCTGAAGCTGATGCCCTCCCCTCCCACCCCCGGAGGCAGTTCATGCACATCCGTAAACCCCTCATCGCGGCCGCCGCCACGGCCGCGCTGGCAGCCGGTGCGCTCGCCTCCTTCGCCGGGCTCGGTACCGCCCAGGCCGCGGGCTCGGCGGCCGGCGCCGCGGCCGGCGGCGTCCGCATCGCCTACTACGACCAGTGGAGCGTGTACGGGAACGCCTTCTACCCCAAGCACCTGGACACGCGGGGGATAGCCGGCAAGCTGGACGTGATCAACTACTCGTTCGGCAACATCCACCCCACCGACCTCACCTGTTTCGAGGCGAACAAGGCGGCGGGCGACGACAACAACCCCAACGCCGGGGACGGCGCGGGGGACTCGTACGCCGACTACCAGAAGTCCTTCAGCGCGGCGGACAGCGTGGACGGCGTCGCCGACAAGTGGGACCAGCCGATCGTGGGCGTCTTCAACCAGTTCAAGGAACTGAAGGCCAAATACCCCCACCTGAAGATCAACATCTCGCTGGGCGGCTGGACCTACTCCAAGTTCTTCCACGACGCGGCCAAGACCGACGCCTCCCGCAAGAAGCTCGTCGCCTCCTGCATCAAGCAGTACATCAAGGGCGACCTCCCGGTGGAGGGCGGCTACGGCGGCCCCGGCACCGCGGCCGGCATCTTCGACGGCATCGACATCGACTGGGAGTACCCCGGTTCCTCCGGCGGCCACCTGGGCAACCACTACGGCCCCGAGGACAAGCAGAACTTCACCCTGCTGCTGGCGGAGTTCCGCAAGCAGCTCGACGCCGAGGGCGCGGCCAACGGCGGCAAGAAGTACCTGCTGACCGCGGCGCTCCCGGCCGGCCAGGACAAGATCAAGTACATCGAGACGGACAAGATCGGCGCGTACCTCGACTACGCGAACATCATGACGTACGACATGCACGGCGCCTGGGACGGCGACGGGCCGACGTACCACCAGTCCCCGCTGTACCCCTCGGCCGCCGACCCGACCGACCCGATCGCCCCGGGCACCGAGAAGTACAGCATCGACAACGCCATCGACTCCTGGATCGACGGCAACCCCGCCTACGGCATCGCGGGCGGCTTCCCCGCCGACAAGCTGACCCTGGGCTACGAGTTCTACTACCGCGGCTGGAAGGGGGTGCCGGCCGGCACCACCCATGGCCTGGCGCAGAGCGCGACCGGCGGCTCGGCCGCCCGGCCGCTCAGCCAGCAGGCGGGCATCGCGCACTACAAGGAGCTCGGCGGGATCGTCGACAACGCGGCGACCACCTTCTGGGACGACCAGTCCAAGTCCTCCTACTTCTACAAGGACGGCGAGTTCTTCACGGGCCTGAACCAGCGCTCCATCCAGGCCCGGGTCGACTACGGCAAGCAGCGCGGCCTGGCCGGCGCGATGATGTACTCGCTCCTCGGCCTGGACAACAACACCACGCTGCTGAACCAGATCTCGGACGCCCTCGGCGGGACCACCGTGCCGCCGACCACCCCGCCCACGACGCCTCCCACCACCCCGCCGACCACGCCGCCGACGACCCCGCCGACCACGGGCTGCGGCTCGACCCCGGCCTACGTCGCGGGCACCGTCTACACGGGCGGCAGCGAGGTCTCGCACAACGGCCGCAAGTACAAGGCCCAGTGGTGGACGCAGAACGAGACGCCGGGCACCACCGGTGAATGGGGTGTCTGGAAGGACCTCGGCGCCTGCTGATCTCCCCCCACCCCGCGCCGAGCGGCGGCCTGCCCCGCATCCCCCTCAGACGAGGGGGTGCGGGGCAGGTCCGTCGGACGGCGCGGCCGTGGTGGCGGAGGCCGCGGCGGCGGACGGAGCGGAGGCCGCGGCGGACGCCGCGGCGGCCTGGCGGTCGATCATGCCGGCGATCACCTCCGGCGCCACCGCGCGGGAGTACAGCCAGCCCTGGCCCGTGTCGCAGCCGACGCGGCGCAGCCGGGCCGCCTGGCCCGCCGTCTCCACGCACTCCGCGGTGACCGTCAGGCCCAGCCGGTGGGCGAGCTGGACCAGGGCCTCGACGATCGTCTCGTCGGCCGGGTTCGGGTGCGTGCCCTCGTCATAGCGGAAGCCCCGTACGAAGGACCCGTCCAGCTTCAGCACCGACACCGGCAGCCGGCTCAGGTAGGCGAGGTTCGAGTACCCGGTGCCGAAGTCGTCGATCGCGATCCGCACGCCCATGTCGCTGAGCGCCTGCAGGGCCTGCAGCGGCCGGCCGGCCGAGCCCATCACGGCCGACTCGGTCAGCTCCAGCTGGAGCAGCTGCGGGGCGAGCCCCGTCTCGGCCAGGATCTCCGCGACGTCGCCCACCAGGTCCGAGTCCCACACCTGGCGCACGGCCACGTTGACCGACACGAAGACGGGCGCGTCGCTGGGCTGCTCGATCTGCCAGCGGCGCGCCTGGCGGCAGGCCGTGCGCAGCACCCACTGCCCCAACTGGACGATGGACCCGTCCTCTTCGGCGATCCCGATGAACCGATTCGGCGTCAGCGTGCCGAACTGCGGGTGCTTCCAGCGCACCAGGGCCTCGACCCCGCGCACCGCCCCGCTCTCCAGGTCCACCAGCGGCTGGTACTCCAGCTCGAACTCGCCCCGCAACACGGCGGGCCGCAGCGTCGAGGACAGCGCCTGGCGCGTCATGCGGTGCGCGTTGCGCTCCGGGTCGAAGAGGGTCCAGCGGGCCTTGCCGTCCGCCTTCGCCCAGTACAGGGTCGTGTCGGCGGCCTGCATCAGCCCCGTCGCCGAGGTGCCGGCCGCCGCCCGCTCCACCACCCCGATCGACGCGGAGACCGACAGCCGCTGCCCGGACAGGTCGAACGGCTCCTGGACGGCGGCCAGTACGCTGCGCGCCAGGTCCGCGAGCTGTTCCGTGCCCGTGGAGTCCTCCACCAGCAGGGCGAACTCGTCGCCCCCGAGCCGCGCGACCAGGTGCCCGCTCGTGCGCCCGTATCCGGACTGGTCGGCGCACTGGGTCAGCCGGGCGGCGACGGCGGCCAGCAGCCGGTCGCCGACGCGGTGGCCGAGGGTGTCGTTGACCGCCTTGAAGCCGTCGAGGTCCAGGTAGCACAGGCCGATCCGGCCGGTCCCGCCGCCGTGTTCGTACGAGGACGCCTCCAGCGCCGTGGAGAGCCGCTCGAAGAACAGCGCCCGGTTGGGCAGCCGGGTGACGGGGTCGTGCATCTGGAGGTGGCGCAGGCGCGCCTGGAGATCGCGCCGGTCGCTGATGTCGGCGACGGACAGCAGGACGTCGCCGGTCCCCGGTACGGGCCCCAGGGTGACCTCGGTCCACAGCGAATGCCCGTCGGGGTGTTTGAGGCGCCGGGTACAGCGCAGCCGGGCCTGCCGCCCGCGCAGCACCTCCTGGTAGGCGGCCCAGGTGCGGGCCTCCGCGGCCAGGTCCACCAGGTCGGCGGCCGGCCGGCGGACGAGCGCGTGCGGCTCGGCGCCCAGCAGGCAGGCGAAGGCCTCGTTGGCGGTGACGACGTACCCGTCGCGGTCGACGACGGCCATGGGGAGGTGGGCCGCGTTGAAGGCGGCCCGGTAGTCGCGCCGCTCGGACTCGGCGCGCGGCGGAACTGCCGTTACCGACACTGCCGCGTGACGCTCCGTAATGGCCGATCGGATGCTGTCGGCCGCCGAACCGGTTCCTTCAGAGGTTCCGCTCACCGTTGGCTCCCGCAGTGCTCGTGAGTGTCCGTGCAGGAAAGTGTGCCGATCATAGAGGCTGCCGGAGGCCCTATCCAGCGGCGTCGCCGTGCGGGGGGCGGGAGTTCGGCGTGATGACGGAGTGGCGGCCCTCCCTGGGGCGATCGTTTCTGCGCGGCTTTGCGCACGCGGAGGCGCCTGCTGATCTCGCGTGATCGATCGTGACGTTCTGTAGGCAATCGAGTGAAGGCCAAGGGTCACCGGCTTGCCGGAATGCTCACTCGTGTGGGGCAGGGCAACAGGGCATTGGTACGGCAAGCACCTCAAGGTGGACGAACAGGAACAAATCCACCACCGGAGGTCGATGTGACGCGACAGGTGACACCCGGGGGAGTGGACCGCCCGCGCCTCCGAAGCACGGGCGCGGCCCTCACCTCCCTCACGGCGCTCGCCGCCATGTCGCTCGTCGCGGGGCCCGCCGTGGCCGATTCCGGAGCCGGTCCCTGCGCCCTGACCCGTACGGCCGCGCACCATTCGCTCGGCCTCGACACCTGGAACGGCGCCTACCCGCGGCCCGAGCGCTCCCTCGACGCGGTCATGGTCTTCCTCTCCTTCCCCGACCACCGGACCGCCCTGTCCCCGAGGAGATCGCCGGCGACTACTTCCCCGCCACCAGCGACTTCTTCGAGCGGGCCTCGTACGGCCGCTTCCGCCTCGTCCCGCATCCGCAGAAGCAGTGGATCCGGATGCCCAAGCCGTCCACCGCGTACGGGATACAGCGCGACTGGGCCCCGGAGGACCGGGCGGCCTACCTGCGCGACGCGGTCGCGACCGCCGACGCCCAGGTGGACTTCGGCAAGTACGACGTCGTCTACTTCGTGGCCGACCCGGACGCGCCCGGGGTGGACTCCGATGCCACGAAGGTCGTCAACTTCGACCGTCCGATCCGCGCCGACGGCGCGGACCTGCGGCGGATCGTC
>NZ_MEHK01000004.1 GCF_001746425.1 Streptomyces subrutilus
GTGATCTCTTCGTGGCGTGTGAGGCGTTCCGCGCAGGGGCGGGAGCCGGTGGCGGGTGTGGCCGGTGTGCAGTTGGGTGATTACGCGCGTGGGAGCGGGAGTGCCTGGCGGGTGGCGGGTTCGCCGAGGGTGTGGCGTATGTGGCGGGTGAGTTGGCGGGGGTGCCGCGTCTGGAGTTCCCGGAGTTGGGGGACGAGGGCCCGGATGGGGTGGGTGACGGCACGGTCGGGTTCGCGCTTTCGGAGTCGTTGCGGCGGGGTGTGGAGGAGCTGGCCGCGCGAATGTCGGTGACGCCGTACACGGTGTTGTTGAGTGCGTATGTGGTGGTGTTGGCGCGGTACAGCGGTCAGTGGGACTTCGCTGTGGGCACGGTGTGGGCGAACCGGCGGGGTGAGACGGCCGATGTGGTCGGCTTCCTGGCGAACACGCTTTCCGCTGCGGTGCGACCTGACGGGGCAACCCGCGTTCCAGGACCTCCTGACCAGCATGCAGCCCCGGATCGTCGGCCTCATGCGGCACCAGAGCCTCCCCCCGACGGAGATCGTCCGTACCGCCGCGCTGGACCGCACGGGCGACGAGAACCCCCTCTTCCGCGCCGCTTTCAACTACGTGGTCCTGCCCGAGCCCGCCTGGCCACAGGATGTGTGGGCCCAGTTACGGAGTGCAGCACCCACGGCGGTGTGGAGAACGTCGCCAAAGTTCGAGCTGGGCATGACGCTGGTCGTGGACGGTGAGGGCGGGGGGCTGCTGGGTGAGCTGGAGTTCCAGTCGCCTCTGCTGGACCGCGGCGCGGCCGAGCGTCTGGCGGAGAACTTCCGCACGCTGCTGGCAGCGGCGGTCGCGCATCCCGACCGTGCCGTGAGCGACCTCGACCTCCTGGGAGCCGAGGAAAGGGAATGGCTGGACGCGCGCGGGGGGCGGGTTCTTCCGCCTGCCGCACCGGAGGAGGGTACGACCCTGGACCGGATACGGGCCCAGGCGGACCGGACTCCCGATGCGGTCGCGCTGACCGACCGGGGGCGTGATCTGACGTACCGACAGCTGTGGGAGGCGGTTGCTTCGCTGGCGGGGAGGTTGCGGGCCGGGGGAGTGGGCCGCGATGTGCTGGTCGGTGTTCACCTGCCGCGGTCGGCGGAGACGGTGGTGGCGATGCTGGCGGTGTGGCAGGCCGGTGGTGCGTACGTACCTCTCGACCCGGCGTATCCGGCGGCCCGTCTCCAGCACGTCCTGGACGACAGCGGTCTGCGGACCGTCATCACCCGCCCCGACACGACCGGCACCCTCGACACCACCACCGTGGACGTCATCCCGTCGACAACCTCGCCGAGGCGGCTCTCCGCACGAGCGCACCCGGCCCGGCACCGTCCCCCGCCCGCGATCTCGCCTTCGTCATCTACACCTCGGGCTCGACCGGCAAGCCGAAGGGCGTGATGATCGAGCACGCCCAGTTCGCCAACTTCTGCGACGCGGTCGACGCACGGGTCGGAGGGGCACGGGACACTTGGCTCGCCGTCACCAGCCCGTCCTTCGACATCTCGACGGTCGAACTGCTGTGGACGCTGACCCGCGGTTACCGGGTGGTCATCGCCGACGGCTCGGTCGCCGACTGGGCCGACAACCGGAAGTACGCGCCGACCCACTTGCAGTGCACCCCGTCACTGGCCCGGATGCTCCTGGCCGACAGTGACGGCCGGGCTCTGCTCTCCGGCCTGGACCACATGATCGTCGGCGGTGAGGCCCTCGACCGCGCCCTCGCACAGCGACTCCTCGACCACTGCGGCCGGGTCACCAACATCTACGGCCCCACCGAGACCACCGTGTGGTCGACCACCTGTGACGTCCAACCAGGGGAGGTCTCCCTGGGCGACGCCGTCCCCCACGCCTACCTGTACGTCCTGGACGGTGCGGGGCGGCCGGTGCCGCGGGGTGTGCGGGGGGAGTTGTGGATCGGTGGCCGGGGTGTTGCTCGTGGGTACCTGTCGTGCGGAGCTGACGGGGGAGCGGTTCGTCGCCGATCCGTGGGCGGTGGAGTCGGGTGGCCGTATGTACCGGACGGGTGATCTGGTGCGGTATCGGGCGGACGGGAGTCTGCAGTACTGCGGTCGGACCGATCACCAGGTGAAGATTCGCGGGCATCGGATCGAGCTCGGTGAGATCGAGGCGGTGGCGGCGGGGCACCCGGCGGTGCTGGAATGCGCGGCGGTGGTGCGTGAGGACGTGCCGGGGGACCCGTACGTCCACCTCTACTACGTGCCGTCCACGACGGCCGGGGACGCGCGGGGTTCGCGAGCGTCTGGAGCAGTTTTGCCGGCGGTGATGTGGCCGGGCCGCGTCACGGAGTTGCCGGCGCTGCCGCACACGCCGAACGAGAAGGTCGACCGCCTGGCGCTGACCCGACTGGTCGCCACGGATGCTCCTCCTCTGTGCCGGTGGTGATGCGGGTCCGACAGGTCCTGATGCGGGTGTGGGCCGGTTGTGGGCGGCGGATCTGGATCCGGATCGGGGCTTCTTCGAGCTGGGTGCGACGTCGATGACGGCGACGCGGGCTCATCAGTTGATCTGTGCGGAGTTGGGGGTGGAGTTCCCGCTCGCGGAGATCTTCCGTCATCCCACGGTCAACAAGCTCGCCGCCTTCTTCGAACGACGCTCGCACGGCACCGCGGCCGTGGGTGTCGTCCCGGTTCGCGCGGTGTCGCGGCCGGTCGAGGATGAGCCGATCGCGATCATCGGCATGGCCTGTCGTCTGCCGGGGGCGGCGGATGTGGGTGCCTTCTGGGACAACCTGCGGGGCGGGGTGGAGTCGATCCGCCGTTTCTCCGCCGAGGAACTGCGGCAAGCGGGTTCCGCGCGAGCTGCTGGACGATCCGGCCTACGTGCCCGCGAAGGGCTGGGTGGAGGGCGCTGACCTGTTCGACGCGTCGTTCTTCGGCTATTCCCCGGCGGAGGCGGCCACGATCGATCCACAGCACCGGCTGTTCCTGGAGTGCGCGTGGCAGGGGCTGGAGCACGCCGGGATCGTTCCCGCCGCCTTCGACGGCGACATCGCCGTCTTCGGCGGAACCGGAAACGGGGCGCGGTGAGGTGACCGACCTCGCGTCGTTCTACCGGTCCATGATCGGCGGCGAACGACTTCCTCGCCACGCGCGTGGCTCACAAGCTGGACCTGACCGGTCCGGCGATGACGTGCAGACGGCGTGTTCAACGGGCTTGGTGACCGCCCATCTGGCCCGTGAGAGCCTGCTGCGCGGCGAGTCCGACATCGCGCTGATCGGCGCGTCCTCCCTCACCTTCCCCCTGGAGCAGGGGTACCTGTACCAGCAGGGGCTCGTGGTCTCCGGTGACGGCCACTGCCGGGCCTTCGACGCGGAAGGCGACGGCACGGTCGGCACGGCGTCGGCGTGATCGTCCTGCGTCGTCTCTCCGACGCGCTGGCCGCCGGTGACACGGTCTACGCGGTCATCCGGGGCAGCGCGATCAACAACGACGGTTCCGACAAGGTCGCGTTCATGGCCCCGAGCATCACCGGTCAGGCGCGGGTGATCGCCGCCGCGCACGCCGCCGCCGGCACGGTTGCGGACACGATCGGGCTGGTCGAGGCGCACGGGACCGCGACCGCGATCGGTGATCCGATGGAGATCCGGGCCCTCCAGGAGGTCTTCGCGAGCACCACACGCCAGGAGCCGTGCGTGGTCGGGTCGGTGAAGTCGAACATCGGGCACACCGACACCACCGCCGGGATCGCGGGCCTGATCAAGGCGGCCCTGTGCCTGCACCACCGGACCTTCGTGCCGACGCTCAACTACACCCGCCCGAACCCCGAGATGGGACTCGATCCCCGGCTCTTCCACGTCAACACCGAACTCACCGCGTGGGAGAGTGCCGGCCCGCGCCGGGCCGGCGTCTCCTCCTTCGGCATCGGCGGCACCAACGCCCACCTCGTCCTCGAAGAAGCACCCCCGGCACCCGGACACGACGACGAGCCCCGCGCGGGACAGAGCGAAGAGAGCCTGGCGGTAGCCCCCGTGGCGGAGCAGGCCGTCGCCTTGCCGCTGTCCGCGCGCAGCGCCCAGGCGCTCCGCGGCCAGGCGGAGCGTCTCGCCGCCCACGTACGGGCGAACCCCGCGCTGGCCCCCGCCGACGTGGGCCTGTCGCTGGCCACGGGCCGGGCCCTGTTCGACCACCGGGCCGTGCTGGTCGGCAGCGGCTGGGAGGAGTTCCTCACCGGTCTCGACGCCTGGCGGCCGGCGCCCCCGACGCCGGCGTGGTCAGCGGCGTGGCGGACGACGCCGGGGACCCGGTGTTCGTCTTCCCCGGCCAGGGCTCGCAGTGGCCGGGCATGGGCCGGGAACTGCTGGAAACCTCACGGGCGTTCGCCGCCCGCATGGACGAGTGCGAGAAGGCCTTCGCGCCGTACGTCGACTGGTCGTTGCGGGACGTCGTCAGCTCATCCGACGCCGGCGAGCTGTGGGAGCGGGTGGACGTGGTACAGCCCGCCTGCTTCGC